>CBDTXT010000278.1:0-4620 GCA_965364465.1 uncultured Chromatiaceae bacterium | reverse complement strand
CCCGCCGTGTGCAGCTACAATACGCTGCGCAATCGGCAGGCCAAGCCCGGGACCCCCGGATTTGGTGGTAACGAACGGCTCGAACACCCGCTCCAGCACCTTCTCCGGTATCGCCTGTCCGCCGTTCCGGATTTCCACCTCCACCCAGGCCGCTCCCGAGGTCCTGCAATTGATGCTGACCGGCGAGCCGTCCGGCGACGCCTGCTGGGCGTTGTGGATCAGGTTGATCAAGACCTGGCGGATTCGATCGCGGTCGGCCGGAACCAGCGGACAGGGCTCGCTGACAATCTCTATCGGCTGGCGCCCCGCCGTCTCGGCGGTGACGGTGTCGCCCAACAGTTCGACCAGGTCCTGCGGCGAACGATCGAGCGACAGCGGTTTGGCGTAGAGTAGGATATCGGCGAGCAGCCCCTCGAGTCGGGTCACCTCCTGGCTCGCCAGTTCGACACGTTTGGCGGCACGGGCCGGCAGCTCATTGAGCCCCCTGAGGTGTTCCAGCGCCAGGCCAATCGTCGCCAGTGGATTGCGGATCTCATGCGCGATCCCCGACGCAAACTGCCCGATGCTGGCAAGGCGACTGTTTTCCACCAGCTGAATGGTCCGCCCCAGGCTGACGCCGACCAGCACGCCGAGGTTGCGCAGCAGCGCCAGATGCTCAGTGCTGAAGTTGTTCGGGAAGCGGCTGGCAAACACGGCCACACCCTGAATTTGCGCTCCGCTGCTGATCGGCAGGAAGATTGCGTCCCGACGACCCAGTTCCGACAGTTTCTGCAGGAATACGTACGAGTCGGACAGCGAGGCCATCTCGCGCACGTCGGCAATATGCAGTGGTTCGCGGCTGTTGATGCATTCCTCGAGCAGGGTGCGATCCGGGTCGAAGCTGAGTTTGCCGATGCTGTCGGGTTTGCCGTCGCTGAATGCCATTTCCAAATGAATGTGCCGATCGACACCGACCACCAGCACGCCTATCCAGTCCACCGGGATCAGGGGCGGCAGTGTCTCGGACAGGATCGACAAGGTGCCCTCGAGATTCGCACCCTGTTCCAGCCGGGTCAGCAGCTTGCGCAGCGCGTCCATGCGGCCGGACAAACGATTGAACGAGTCGGCTAGGTAGCCGATCTCGTTGTCGTGCGCGATCGGTACACGGTGCGAAAAGTCACCGTTGGCGACTTGCCTGAACCCGTCCACCGCGCCGGAGAGCGGTGCCAGCACGCGGCGATAGAACCAGGTCGCGATGCCGAACGCGACCAACAACGCGGTAATCAGCAATGCCCGATTGACCAGGTTGGCCCGCGCCGCGCGGGTGGCGACATCGGTCTCGAGCGTCGACATCAGGCGCTCGGCGGCGTGTTCCAGTGCCGGGTGCTCTTCGACGATCCACTCGGCGGCCCACTCCAGCCGCGGCTCTTCGGGGTCTGTTCCGATGCGACCGTCGAGCTGCGCGGCGAACTGCTGCCATGTCTTCCCGAGTTCCTCGGCGGCCACCAGAGAGCGCTGCGTAAGGTGCGGCTGCATCGCCATTGATTCGCCGGCGAGCACCTCGTCGAACCGGTTGCGCGCGAATGCGGCGATGATCTGCGAGAGTGCGGCGCGTGTATTTTTCAGGTCTTCGAAGTAGAGGCGCAGGTCCCGGTAGTAGCTGGGGTAGTCGCGCGGCGCATTCTCCTTGTAGCGCATCGCCTGCACGGTCAGGTGCTGCTGGTTGAACTGCAGTCGGCCCGCGAGCTGCACCAGCACGTGATCGCTGTGCTGTTGGTCGATCACGTGCAGGGAATACAGTGTGGATGCGGCGAACAGCAGCGCGAGCAGGCCGATCGCCGTTATGATCTGAAATTTCAGCGACTGCTGGAGTCTTGGCACTGTGATGGCTCCCGCGGGGGTAGGGCGATGGAATTGCCGCCAGCTTATGAGGAAACCGCAGAAGCGACTATAGTTGAGCGGCCGCGCTGCGGCTTACCCGGCCTGGGCCGGGCAGATTAGACGGGGATCACGCGCATGCGACGTCCAGATCACGGCGAGTTGCGCACCCTCAGGGACTGGGTCCGGTGGGGTGCCAGCCGCTTCAACGAGGCGGGGCTTTTCTTTGGCCACGGCACCGACAACGCACTCGACGAGGCGCTGGCCCTGGCGCTACACGCGCTGCATCTGCGCCACGATTTACCGGCGGACTTCCTCGACGCCCGCATCACCCGGGAAGAAGCGGAAACGGTGGCCGAACTGTTCTCGCGGCGTGTCGACCGTCGTATACCCGCCGCCTACCTGACCGGTGAGGCGCGTTTCGCCGGGCTGGATTTCCATGTCGACGAGAGTGTGCTGATCCCGCGATCGCCGATCGCGGAGCTGATCGAGGAGGGGTTTGCGCCCTGGCTGGATGCCGATCAGGTCACCAGCGTGTTGGACCTTTGCTGCGGCAGCGGTTGTATCGGGATCGCTTGTGCGTACGCGTTCCCGGAGGCCCTGGTCGATCTCAGCGACATCTCGCCGGCCGCGCTCGACGTCGCGACGCGCAACATCGAGCGCCATCAACTGGAAAACCGGGTCAGAGCCCTGCGGGCAGACGTCTACCGCGGGCTGGATGGCGAGCGCTACGATTTGATCGTGAGCAACCCACCCTACGTGAGCACGCACGAGATGCGCGGTCTGCCGCAGGAGTATCGGCACGAGCCAGGGATCGCGCTCGAGGCCGGCGAGGACGGTATGGACGTCGTCGCCCGCATCCTGGCCGGCGGCGCGGAATACCTCCGTCCCGGTGGTATCATGGTGGTGGAAGTCGGGGCCAGTGCCGAGTTGTTGATCGGCCGGTATCCCGATGTTGCGTTTTTGTGGCTGGATTTCCGGCGTGGCGGAGACGGTGTGTTTCTCCTGACCGCGGAACAGCTCGATGATTATCGTGATGTCTTCGAGGAGGGCGGGATTTGAGTCTCCGTAGGGCGCGCACGCCGGACGAGTATGCCGAATGGGTCAAGCAGGCCATGTTCGAGGTCGGTGACCTCAAGGACTGCCTGTTGTACGAGATCGAGGATCTGCAGCGCTTCCCGGGCTACATCGAGCCGCTCGAGGAAGGCATAAGGCAGGTTTACGATGAAATGGTCGCGGGGACCTACCAGTTTGGCCGGGAGGATCTGGCTTTCATGGACGTGCTGCGGCGCTACGAAGACCAGATACCCTTCCACACCTTGCTGAAACAGATCAACGAAACGCACCGAAAAGGCCTGGATGTCGCGGATGACGACTGACGGGTGTTTCGGCGTCCAGCCGTCCGATGAAGGCGGGGGGAGCTAGAATGTCCGATATGCAGCAGACTCTGGTACTGGACCAGGCGCTGATCGCGCGCTACGACCAGTCCGGACCGCGTTACACTTCGTACCCGACGGCGGTGCAGTTTCACGAGGGATTCGGCGAAGCGCAGTATCGCAGCGCCGCGCAGTCGAGCAATGCCAGCGGCCGTCCCCTGTCGCTGTATTTCCACATACCCTTTTGCGACACGGTCTGCTTCTACTGCGCATGCAACAAGATCGCGACGAAGGACCGTACGCGCGCCCAGCCTTACCTCGATCGTGTGCATCGCGAGATCGCGATGCAGGGGGAGCTGTTCGATGCCGGCCGGCCGGTAGAACAGTTGCACTGGGGCGGCGGCACGCCAACCTTCATCAGCGCGGACCAGATGCGCGAGCTGATGGCAGTTACCGGCCGCCATTTTCAGCTCCTCGACGACGATCGCGGCGAATATTCCATCGAGATCGACCCGCGCGAGGTCAGCGACGCGACGATCGGTCTGCTGCGCGAGATCGGCTTCAACAGGATGAGCCTCGGGCTGCAGGACCTGGATCCGGGCGTGCAAAAGGCGGTGAACCGGATTCAGTCGGCGGAAGAGACCTTCGGCGCGCTGGCCGCGGCGCGGCGCGAGGGCTTCCGGTCGATCAGCATGGATCTGATATACGGCCTGCCGCTGCAGACTGCCGAGAGTTTCATGGCAACGCTGGATCGTGTCATCGCGGCCGGGCCGGATCGCTTGTCGGTATTCAATTACGCGCATCTGCCGGAGCGTTTCAAGCCGCAGCGGCGGATCAACGAGGCTGATTTGCCCAGCCCCGATCAGAAGCTGGAAATCCTGCAACAGGTCGGTGAGCATCTGGCTGCCGCCGGCTATGTCTATATCGGCATGGATCATTTTGCGCGTCCCGACGACGAGCTCGCGATCGCCCAGCGCGAGGGACAGCTTTACCGCAACTTCCAGGGGTATTCGACCCATGCGCATTGCGATCTGGTGGCGCTGGGTGTCACTTCGATCGGCATGGTGGGCAACACCTATGCGCAGAACATGCGCACCCTCGATGAATATTACGAGCGTATCGACGCCGGTCGGCTGGCGGTGTTTCGCGGCGTGGAACTGAGCCGCGACGATGCGCTGCGGCGTGCGGTAATCACCCAGCTGATATGCAATTTCACGCTCGACACGGCGGCCGTCGAGCGGACTTGGGCAATCGATTTCGGGCAATATTTCGCGACCGAAATCGATCGGCTGCGGGATATGGCGCAGCACGGTCTGGTGCGGCTGTCGGAGCACAAGGTCGAGGTGCTGCCGCCGGGACGACTGCTGATACGCAATATCTGCATGGT
>CBDTXT010000277.1:0-4625 GCA_965364465.1 uncultured Chromatiaceae bacterium | reverse complement strand
CTGGTCGCGCAGGCCACCGATCGCCGGACCGTTCGCGGTATGGCGCTGGTCGACGACGACGTCCCCGCCAGCGACTTTGCGCGCGCTTTCGGGACAGGCCGCCTGACGATGACCGCCGACTCACCAACGGGCGAGCGTTTCCAGGGGATCGTCCCGTTGCAGGGTGAGAGCATCGCGCAGGTGCTCGAGACGTACTTCCGCCAGTCGGAGCAGTTGGCCACCCGCATCTGGTTGGCCGCCGACGGTCGGACTGCCGCGGGGATGATGCTGCAGCGCCTGCCCGGCGCGCAGCCCGACGTGGACGACTGGCATCGTGTCCGCCTGCTCGCCGACACGCTCGAGCAGCATGAATTGCTGCAGCTCGCACCCGAGGAGACATTGCGCCGCCTGTTTCATGAGGAGGTGATGCGCCTCTACGATCCTGAGCCGATAGCGTTTCGCTGCAGTTGTTCGCGCGAGCGGATCGAAGACGCACTGCGCGGCATGGGGCGCCCCGAAGTGGAATCCATCATCGCGGAGCAGGGTGCCGTCGAGGCCAATTGCGAATTCTGCAATGCCCAGTACCGTTTCGATGCGGTCGACGTGGCCGCGCTTTTTGCCGATGCGCCGCCGGTGGTGTTGAGCGAGTCGCACCATTGACGAGCAGGGAGGGTCAGGCCGACGGGGCCGGTGCCCATGTGCCCGCTCCGTTAGCGCTGGCCGTGCCTGCCGATAACCCTCGGCCGATGACAGTTCATTCCACCGGAAGACCCACACCCGTACCGCCGAGCCCGCAGTAACCACTCGGGTTCTTGGCGAGATACTGCTGGTGATAGGACTCGGCGTAGTAGAAGGGGGTAGCGTCCTGGATCTCGGTCGAGATGGCCGGTATGCCTTTGTCGGCCAACGCCGCCTGGTAACGCGCCAGGCTGGCCTGTGCCGCCGCGCGCTGGGTGTCCGAGAAGACGTAGATGCCCGAACGGTACTGGGTGCCGACGTCGTTGCCCTGGCGCATGCCCTGGGTTGGGTCGTGTGATTCCCAGAACACCTTCAACAACTGCTCGTAGCTCACCCGGGCCGGGTCGAACACGACCAGCACCACCTCGTTATGTCCCGTCATACCGGTACAGACTTCATCGTATGTCGGGTTCGGTGTGTACCCGGCCGTGTACCCGACGGCGGTCGCGAATACCCCCTCCAGTTCCCAGAATCGGCGTTCGGCGCCCCAGAAACAGCCCATGCCGAAAATCGCCTGCTGCATTCCCTCGGGGAAGGGCGGTTTGATCGGATTACCGCTCACGAAATGCGCGTCGTCGACCCGCATCGGATCGGGGCGGCCGGGCAGTGCATCCCCGGGTTCAGGCATCCCGGTGGGTTTTTTGCGCATCCACATCGGCTTCGTCACCTCGCTGGAAGTTGTCTCGATTCGGTCGTCGGCGCGGCATCTCTGCGCGGCCGAATTCTATATTAGTGATTCTGCCCATCGAAACATCGCGCTAGGCATTGCAGTGTGTAGGGTTTATCGGATGCCGGCGGCACGCAAGGCCCTGAGCACTACCGCGCCGTAGAGCGCAATCCCAACGGTGTCCGCAAGCAGGTCGGCCAGGCTGAAGAAACGGCTGCCGATGCGCATCTGGACCAGCTCGATCGCCAGCCCGTAGCCGATCAGCAGTCCCCACTTGGGCGCGTCGAATCCGCGTTCGGGCCAGCTCGCATCGGCTAGGAAGGCGAGTACCAGAAAGGTGCCGAGGTGGGTCCATTTGTCCGCGTAGGCCACCTCGGGCAGCTGCGGCGGACGCGGCGTCAGGGCCAGCCAGGTCACCACCACCAGGGCCAGGCCGAGCAGCAGCCGGAAGCCCGCGGTGCCACAGCGCGATATCGGCATCAGGAGCGTTCGCGCGCGATTGCCCGGTAGCCGATATCGTGCCGGTAGAACATCCCCGGCCAGGAGATCTGTGCAAGCAGTTCGTGGGCGGCTGCCTGTGCCTCTGCCACGCTCTCGCCCAGCGCGGTGGCGCACAATACGCGTCCACCGGCGGTCACCACCCGGCCGTCCCGCTCTGCGGTGCCGGCATGAAACAGCTTGCGGTCGTGCGGTTCGCGCTCGGGCAGGCCATGGATTACGTCCCCTTTCGCGTAGCTGCCGGGGTAACCGCCGGCCGCCAGCACCACGCCAACTGCAGGCCGTGGGTCCCAGTCCGCGGTTTCGCGCTCGAGTCGCCCGTCAAGCGCGGCCAGGCAATGCGCAACCAGGTCAGACTGCAGGCGCAGCATGATTGGCTGAGTCTCAGGGTCGCCGAAGCGACAGTTGTACTCGATCACCTTGGGGGTGCCGTCCGGCATGATCATCAGACCGGCATAGAGGAATCCCGTGTAGGGCAGGCCTTCGTCGGCCATGCCGGCCACCGTGGGCATGATGACCTCGTCCATGATGCGACGGTGCACCGTTTCCGTGACGACCGGAGCCGGCGAGTAGGCGCCCATGCCGCCGGTATTTGGACCGGTGTCCCCGTCGCCGACCCGCTTGTGATCCTGGCTGGTGGCCATCGGCAGCACGTGGCGCCCATCGGCCATCACGATGAAGCTGGCCTCTTCGCCGTCCAGGTATTCTTCGATCACGACCCGGTGGCCCGCCTCGCCGAAGGTGTTGCCGGCGAGCATGTCACGCACCGCGTCCTCGGCCGTCCCGAGATCCATCGCAACGATCACGCCCTTGCCCGCCGCCAGGCCATCTGCCTTGACCACGATCGGCGCACCCTTGATGCGCAGGTAGTCCAACGCGGCCTGCAGCTCATCGAAGGTCTGATAGTCCGCCGTCGGGATTCGATGCCGGGCGAGAAAATCCTTCGTGAACGACTTCGAGCCCTCGAGCTGCGCCGCCCCCCGGGTCGGTCCGAAGCACCTCAGGCCTGCGGCCTGGAATGCATCGACGACGCCCATTACCAGCGGTGCCTCCGGGCCAACGATCGTCAGGTCGATCGCGTTGCGCCGTGCGAAGTCGACCAGCGCATCGATGTCGCCGTTGTCGATTGCGGCGTTCTCCAGTTTGGCCTCGCGCGCGGTGCCCGCGTTGCCTGGCGCGACGAACACGCGTTCCGCCGACACGGACTGCGCCAGCTTCCAGGCCAGCGCATGCTCGCGGCCGCCGCCGCCGATAACCAGGATGTTCATATTGCTTCGGTCGCGTCCCAATCAGGTGAATTCGCCGCCATTTTAATCTGAACGCCGACGACATTGCGGCCAGTCTGCTGCCCGCAGTCGAACGTTGCGTCCCTTGGCGCTTCGGCAAAGCGTCCGGCGCCGTCGTGTTTGGGCCCGCGCCCGGCTACTCGGCCGAGATGACCCCGCGTTTGCTCTCCTCGAAAAAGCGCACGATACCGCGGACCTCGTCCGATTCGGCCGACACCTTGAGCTCTTCGAGGGCATCGCGGGTGCGCTTGCCGCTGAGCAGCAGCAGCCTGTATGCCCGCTTGATCGCGCTGCGTTGCGCCTGGTTGAAGCCCGCACGCCGCAGGCCGACCAGGTTGATGCCCACGAACAGCGCCGCCTGGCCGTTGGCGGTGACATAGGGCGGGACATCTTGGCGCACGCCGGTCAGGCCGGCGACCATTGCGTAGTCGCCGATTCGGCAGAACTGGTGCACCGCGACGTGCCCGGACAGGAAGATACTGTCGCCCAGCCGGACATGACCGCCCAGCGTGGCCGCGTTGGCAAAGATGTTGTTGTCACCAACGATGCAATCGTGACCGATGTGACTGAACGCCATCAGGAAATTGCGGTCGCCGATGACCGTGCCCTGCGCCTCCTTCACTCCGTGGCTGATGTTTGTATATTCCTTGAAATGATTCCCGTCGCCGATCAGCAGTGGCTTCGCCTTGTCCGGCTCGTAACTCAGGTCCTGCGGAGCGCTACCGATGGTCGCGCCGTGGCAGACCCTGTTGTTTTCGCCCATCCGTGTCTGGCCGTAGATGCGCACGGTGCTTTCGATCACGCAGCCTGCACCGATCACTGCGCCGGCCTCGACAAGACTGAACGGTCCTATCTCTACACTCGGGTGGACCTCGGCGCCGTCTTCGACGATGGCGCTCGAATGGATAAGGCTCATACGATATCCCGTGCGGATTGCCGCGGTTGGGGCAGTTTATCAGTCGTCGCCAGTCGCGTTAACGACCCATCCAATGAACCCCCTTACCGCCCATGGCGCGATTGCCAGTTGGCTGATCGGCCGACTGGCAATCGCGCACCCGGCTATCCCGGGAGTGACGATGTCGATGCGCCTTGTGCGGGATCGGGTGAAGTGCGGTCTGTATGGCATGGCGCCCGCATCGGGGCAACGACCGGTTTTCGTTTTTTCGATCGGGTCGAGCGCCATACGGGATCAAGGCAGTGAAAGACGAGTATGAACAACAGCTCTACGCCTGGCTGGCCCAGATTCCCAGCGGACGGGTGGTCACCTATGGTCAGCTGGCGCGCCTGATCGGACGCCCCAGCGGGGCGCGCTGGGTCGGATCCCGCCTCGGCCGGCTGCCGCCGGGGTCATCACTGCCGGCAGCCTCACGCCGCAGCGGGTCACCCGGTACATCGACGCCGCAAAGGCCGGTGGGCTCGACATTCTCGTCGTCCAGGGAACGGTGGTCTCCGCGGAG
>CBDTXT010000276.1:0-4670 GCA_965364465.1 uncultured Chromatiaceae bacterium | reverse complement strand
GAGAACCCCAGCGACGAGAGCTGCTCCAGCCCACCCCCGCGTGCGCCGCGCGCGCCGCCCCCGGTGCGTATCTGGGTCTGCGAGCCCGCATTGGCAACCGCCTGCAGTCCGGGGTCGATGATGTGGAATCGCTGCTCGATCCAGGCCCCGTCGCCGCTGATCAGCAGCGTGTCGACCCGCCGGTAGATCAGCCAGGCCCACCAATCCACGATGCGGGCATCCAGTTTCAGTGAGCGACTCGCTGTCTGGAGCAGGCCGATCTTGTCCTCGATCGGCAGCCCATCCCAGGGTTCAGGCGCCGGCGTCTCGTAGCTGCCGGTGCGAGCACAGCGCGGCAGAACCCTTGCGTCCAGCAGACCCCAGCGCGCCGTCAGTACCGCCCACTCGCGGGCACGTTCCAGCGCGGCGCGGAGACCGGACGGGCTCAGATCACTGGTCGCAGCGTATCCGCTCCCTCCGGCCTGAATGACGGTGATGAATGCCCCTCGGCTTACCAGCGTATCCGGCGGCTGGACGATATCCTGGCGCACAGCCAGTGATTCCCTCCGCTCGCTGACCAAGCGCAGTGACCAAAAGTCCACCGCCGGGACCTGTTCGGCAAAGCGCCTGGCGGCTGTCTCGAGGAGCGGTTCCATGATCGTTCAGGAGTTCTCCCGGATATTCCTCAGTTCGGTTGCGCGATCGGGCTGCAGGGCGCCCACACCGCAGAGCTAGCCTGCACGTGACAAGCGGGCCCGCACCGGATCGGCACCTGACAATCCCTCCCCCGACACAGCCCGTGTTCTTTCAGGCCGGCCAGCCGATGGCCGAACGCGATCGAGCCGCCGGGCAAGCGCATGTAGACAAAGGCCGTAGACCAACAAGGCCGCGAGGTTTCTCATCGAAATGCATCGTGCAACTCGCGCGCATTCGGGACTTCGTTGCGGGTAGGCAACTTTTACAGAGCGTCCTGATGAGTTCCCGGTGACGGTGCTGAAGCGGCAGCGCTTCCTGATCGGCAACCTGGTCTTCGACCGCTTCGTCCCGTTCATCCGATGCGTGCGGAGACGCATACGAGGCTTTGCGGACGACACTGGCGTTCAGGATCTCTTTCAGAGCGTCGGCCATGCAAAAAGCCCTCCCGGTCCTGGTGGGTCGGAGCGTGCCGCGAGACCAAGTCAAAGTTAAGCACCGCTGACTCGGCAGGCGGCCATGCCATTCGCTGTCTGGATCATACCGCCGGGGCCGCAAGGCCGATACGCCGACAAACCTGGACATCATCGCATTCGCGATGCGGCTCGATATCGCCGCTCCACTCTAGATCAACCCGTGCCGGCACCGCTTGTCCCGGCCCTGCCGTGTGGCCGGCCTGGCACCAGCGGCTGGAAGTGATGGGTGCCGTCACGCCTGAGCTGCGCGATCAGGCCAAACTCCCAGTCCAGGTAGCCCTGCATCGCCTTGCGCGAGGCGTCGGTGCCTTCATAGGGGCGCTGGTAACGGTCGATCGGCGGCGAGGCGAGGTTTTCTTCGCCGCTTTCCGTTTCCAGCCCCGCCTGCTCCCAGCTGCGCGTACCCCCGCTCAGTACGTAAACGTCCCCCGGGATACAGGCCGCCAGTTCCGGCGCCACCCGCTGCGCCAGCAGACCGTCGTCGCTGGTCAACACGTAGCGCGCAGCCAGCGGCAGCTTGGATGCATCCACCGTCAGCCGTGAACGCAGCAGGTACCAGGCGCCAGGGATATGGGACTTCTTGAACACCGCATGCCTGGCCACGTCGACCACGACCACGTCGCCGGCCTGCAGCCATTGACCGAGCACATCCGAGCTGAGTAGTTCTACCTCCGGTAGCGCCGGCAGTCTGGGCTGCCAGGGACCCGACTCGCAGAACGCATCGGCCCGCAGCCCGTCGACCACATGGACCTCCCAGGCCATCTGCGCCAGCCAGGAGGCTGTCATATTGGCGCGCACACCGTCGTCATCGACCAGCACGATTCGCGCACCACGCACCGGCGCATACATCTCGGTCTCCTGCACCAGCTGCCCCCCGGGGATCGGGTAGAAGCCCGACAGATGTCCCTCCTGGTACGCGGCGAGATCGCGTACGTCGAAAAAGTAGGTCGTGCGGCCATCCTGCCTGGCCCAGTCGCCAAGCTCGCGCTGGCCGACACGCCTGACGCCGGCCCGGTCTGCCACCGCACGTGCACGCCGCCGCGCCTGCTCAACCGACGCAGCGGGAGTATCACCGGACGTGCGTGACCGGCCGAAGTGCAGCTGCTGCTGCGCCAGTACCCAGCCGATGGTGCCATTGCGCAGCGCCGCGATCGGATTCGGCAGGCCGGCATTGATCAGCGACTGGGTGCCTATCATGCTGCGAGTGCGGCCAGCGCAGTTGACGATGATACGGGTGTTCGGATTCGGTGCCAGATCCGGCACGCGCAGCACCACCTCGGCACCCGGCACATTGATACCGGTCGGGATGCTCATGGTCTGGTACTCGTCGAAACGACGCACATCGACGATCACGATGTCGGCACCATCATCGATCATCGCCTTGACCTCCTGGGCAGAAAACGACGGCGTGTGACAGACCGACTCCATCAGTTCGCCGAAGGCCTTGCTGGGCACGTTGACATCGATGAACAGTTCGCCACCGGCGGCCTTCCAGGCGGGCAGGCCGCCATCGAACACCGCGACGTCGCTGTAGCCCAAGGCCGCCAGCCGCTGCGCCGCCAGCCCGGCCTGCCCTTCGCCATTGTCGAACGTGACGATGGGAACGTCGTACCGCGGCAACTTGGTGTAGGCGTCGAGTTCGATGCGCGACAGCGGAAAGTTGGCGGCAAACAACGGGTGCCCCTGTGCATGTGGCGCCTCTTCGCGCACATCGATCAGTGCGATTTCCCGGCATGCGAGCAAACGTGAACGGACGTAACGGTAATCCCGAGTCGGCATTGCACGGGGCTCCACCTCCGCGTCGACGTTCACCTCAGCATCTCCCGCTCTGCTCACTGATCAACGGCGTTGGCGTAACCCGAGACAAACGCCTTGGGTGCACCGCCCTCGGCGGGAAACACGTGGCGCTGGATCTTGCCAATGTTGCCGCCGTAGGCATGAATGCTGATGGACACCTGGTCTTCGAGCGCGTTGCGTACCCTGTGCACGTCGCCGATGGTGGGCGAGACCATCGCTACTGCCCCCGGCATCAACTGTATTTCTTCACCGACGGGATACGGCGGGCCATCGGCAACAAGCTCGTAATCCTGAACCAGTTCCGCGCCACGCAGCATGCCGACCACGCCCCAGACCGTGTGGTCGTGGATCGGCGTGTGCTGGCCCGGGCCCCAGACAAAACTGACCACCGAGAAGCGGTCATCCGGGTCTGCGTAGAGCAGGTACTGCTGGTAATGATGCGGGTGCGGCGCGGCAAACGCGGGATCGAGCCAGTCGTCTCCGGCGACCAGCGCACGCATCGCGTCGCCAACCTTCTGGTGCAGGCTACCGTCCTCCTCCCCAGAATCCACCAAGTTGTCTACTTCCTCGACAAACCGCTCCAACGGCGCAGGCAGCTCGCTGCGTTTCATGTCGTGTCTCCTTTGGCTGGCCGACATCGTGACATGTTCCGAATAATCCGTGTTGAAAGAAACCTTGCCTGGGCGGTACCGCAGATCGATGATGATCATCGAACCGGGCACACGGCATTTGCGTCGTCGGGGGGCGCGCGAGCTGGCCACCGCTCAGATGGCGGGACTGGCGAGCGCATTCGGTGCCGCCATCCAACGCCCGATGGATCGGATCGTGCGGATACGGGCGAGATCGACTGCGACCGGTCGCGAATGACCCGCTCCATAGCGTCATCGGAGTCCATCTTGGCTGGAGAGTGACCGATTGCGACCAGAGAGGCTCCCGATCACGGACCGGCTCGGGCCGCTATGTGTGGACTCGCAAGGCCGACCACTCAGAAATGCCAGCATCAGCAATTTGCACCGACTCGCGGCTTTTCCTGAAAGACTCCGAACGAGGGGCTTTGCTTGCCACGCTCACCGCTTCCCGGGGCGTTCTGGACGACCCCATGGGAGGCACAGCCCGAACCCAGCAGCATTGTCATCGCCAACTGCACCGGCGAGGTATCAGCACCTTAAGGGCAATGGCACTGACTTAACGGTGATCGTCGGGTAGTTGGCCCACCGACACGGGTCATTTCTTCTCGAAAAATCGAGGTCCCCTGAAGCTGACCCGTCAGGCCCCGCGAACAACCGGTAGGTACCGGGCGCGCCAAAAATGCTTCCTGATGTAGCTATCGCAATCGGTGTTTCGCAAGGACTCTTTCTGTGAGACGCCGTCCTCGATCGCACGCGCCATTACCCGGCTGGCGACCCGAATACTCACCTCCTGTAGCTCTTTGATCGGCGGGTAGACCCACCCGGCGTCGAGATGCCGGGCGGCGGTATAGTCTGCCAACGCATAGGAAGCCTCCAAGACCATCGCGTCCGTGATCTGGCTTGCCTCCGACAGGATGGCTGCGAAACCGAGGCCGGGGAAGATGAATGCGTTGTTGCCCTGTCCGATTGGATAGCTCTTGCCGCCATAGGAAACGTCCTCGAATGGACTCCCCGTGGCCACGATCGCCCGGCCCTCGGTCCACTCGAAGATATCCTCCGGAAGCGCCTCGGAGATGGAAGAGGGGTTGGATAGCGG
>CBDTXT010000275.1:0-4679 GCA_965364465.1 uncultured Chromatiaceae bacterium | reverse complement strand
GTGAGGGCCCTGAAGCGATCATGGTTCACGTTCGATCTCACTCCTCCCGACTATAGGATTTGCCCGCCGCATTGCGTCGGTCCCTGATTTGCCGGCACCGCGCATATCGCCCGCCCGGGCACGTGCCAGCAGCGCCCGGGCCAGATCATCGCCGAGTCGTGTCAGCAGCACACTGAGCGCCGCCGCATAGTCCGCATACTCGGCACCGTGCGCGCTGTGTCGATAAGCTGCCTGGCGCGTCTCCAGCACCGCCCCGTTGCGATCATCGACCAGTGACCAGGCCGCCTCGAGGACGACCTCGCCCCCCAGCATGCCGTCGAAGCGACGAAACTCCAGTGCCACGCGATAGTCAGTATCCGCGGCAATCCGGCTTGGGTAACTGTAGACCCGGTCGGTGCCCAATCTCTGACCGAGGTGGGCCACGAGCACCCGTGCGATCTCCTGCTCCAGACGGCCGCCCCAGCGATTGAACTCGGCGACATCCAGGCGGTTGGCTCCGGCGCGCGTAACGATCTGCGGCCGTTCCAGGTATTCCGGCAGGTCGATCGGGCCGAGCGCCAGCGACAGATTCGACACCGCAGGCGCGGTCTGCGGTGGTCTCGAGCTCAGTGTGTAGAAGCGCGCCTTCGGCGTACCGGCGCAGCCGGCGAGCAGCAGCACCGCGGCCAGCAGTATCGTGAAGACCCGTGTCGGGGGCATGCCTCTCACGGTGTCGCGGCGGCCTTGCCGCGGATCAGCGCCTCGGGGTGGCGTTCCAGATAATCCGCCATCACGCGCAGCGAGCGCGCGGCCGCGGCGAGCTCCCTCAATACCCGCTGGGCCTCGTTCTGCAGCGGCGAAGCGGGCTCCAGCAGCCTGTCCAAGCCGGCCAGCGTGGCGCGCGTCTGGCGCATCGTCCGGTTCAACTCGGCGATGGTCTCGCGATCGAGCCGGCGCAAGAGATCCTGGGTGGCACTCATCGTCTGATGCATGGCCTCCAGGCTCTTGCCCAGGTCCTCAGCCATCGTGTCCACCGGCAGCCGCGCCAGGGCGCTCAGCAGACCCCGTAATTCGTCGAGCGAGGTCGGCACCGTGGGCAGCCGGGGCACCTCGGCCTCCCAAGCGATCGTGCGCGGATCCGCGTCCGGGTAGAAATCGAGATCCACATACAGCGCGCCGGTCAGCAGATTGGCGGTCTTTATCTGCGCGCGCAAGCCGCTGGCGACCAATTGGTCCCAAAACGCGCGCCCGGCCGGGGAACCGTTGTCCGCGGCGGCCTCGCCCTCGCCCAGACCCAGGCGTTCCGGCTCGATCGCGATCGTGACCGGGACATCGGTCTGCGGACTCAGACTGTCCAGCTCGAGCCTGACGTCCACCACCTCACCGACGCGGATACCGCGCAGCTCGACCGGTGCCTGTGGCATCAGGCCCCTGACCGACCCGGCGAACATCAATTCCCAGTTGTCACGACGCCCGAAGCTGCGCTCCATCGCGGCCTGCTCTCTGGCAAACAAGCGGAAATCCGCGCCCTCGGCCGCGACCTCGCCGACCGGCATACCGGGCGGTGTCCCGAACGCGATCCCGCCAAGCAGGACCGAGGCCAGGGATTCGGTGCTCAGTCGAATGCCCTCCGCATCGAGCGACAAGCCGACCCCGGAGACGTTCCAGAAGCGGGTGTTCGTACCTACCTGCTCGTCGTGCGGGGCCTGCACGAAGACCTGGACCTCGACCCCCTGCTCATCGCGCAGTCGATAAGCGACCACGCGCCCGACCTCGATGCCGCGGTACTGCACCGGGGTACCCTCGGCCAGTGAGTTGAGCGCGTCCGCATGTAAGGTGAAGATCTTCCCGGGCTCGGTCGCGGTCACGATCGGTGGCGACTCCAGCCCGTCGAAGACCTGCTGGGGGTTGCCTTCGAGTGCGAGGTCCGCGCCGATATAGGTGCCGCCGAGCAGGGTCTCCAGCCCCGACACCTGACCACGCGACAGGCGCGGCCGCACCACCCAGAAGCGCGTCTTGTCGTTCAGCAGACCGGCGACATGGTGCGCGAGTCGGGCACGCACCTGCACCCCGCTGAGGTCGGGCGTCAGCTCGATCGCCTCGACCATGCCGATATCGACATCCTTGAAACGCACCCGCGTCTTGCCTGCCTCCAGGCCTTCGGCGGTCTCAAACCTGATGCTGACCAGCGGCCCCTGGTCGACGTAGGCGCGGTAACCCATCCAGACCGCGGACAGCACCGCGACGAGCGGGATCAGCCACACCAGCGAGACACGGCGCCGCTCGTCCACCAATGCCTCGGGTGGCATCTCGTCAATCTGCTGCGAAGCGGACATCGGTGTCGACGTTATCCCATATCAGGCGCGGATCGAAGGTCTTGGCGGCCAACATCGTCAGCACCACGACCGCGGCGAAGAACACGGCCCCGGCGCGCGCCTCCACCTCGGCGACCTGGCCGAGATGGACCAGCGCCACCAGCACCGAGACGACGAACACGTCGACCATCGACCAGCGACCGACGAACTCGGTGAGACGGTACAAGCGGGTCCGGTCGATCGGACGGGCTGCCGACCGCAGCTGCACCGAAAGCAGCAGATAGGCCAGAGTCACTATCTTGACCACCGGGACCAGGATGCTCGCGACGAACACAATCAGCGCCAGCGGCCACATGCCCTGCGCCAGCAGGAACTCGGCGCCGCTGAGAATGGTATCGGCTCGCACCTGACCGAACGAGGTCACACTCATCACCGGGTACAGGTTCGCCGGCAGGTACAGCAGGATCGCAGCCACCAGAAACGCCCAGCTGCGCGACACGCTGCGCGGTATGCGGCGATGCAGCGCCACCCCACAGCGCGGGCAGCGCACCGGGCGTGATGCCGCGGGCCAGCGGCTGACCAGACCGCAGGTGTGGCAGGCCACGAGGTGACGCGCGAGCGCTGTGCCGGCCGCGCCCCTCAAGCGACGCGGTCCCAAAGACGGTGCGGATGGACCTGAGTCGCGGCGGCAGCCAGCACGATCACCAGCAGGCCGAGCGACCAGGCGGCCGGTCCGGGCAGGATGGTCGCCTGTTCGGCCAGCTTGACACCCGCCACCAGGACCCCCAGCAGAAATATCTCCAGCATGCTCCAGGGCAGCACCGCCTGCACGACGCGCAGCGCAGCGACGAATCCCGGCGCGCGCCAGCCGAGCAGCAGCGGCAGGTACAGGTAGATCAGTAGCGTGATATGCAGCAGTGGCGCGATCACGGTCGTCAACAGCACCACACCGGCGAGCAGGGGCATGCCCTGCGCGTAGAGCTCGCTGACGCCGCCGAGCAGGTAGCTGCTGGCACGCTGCCCCTGCAGACCGAACTCGAGCAGCGGGAAGGCATTGCTGAGCACGAACAGGACCAGCGCCGTGATCCCGAGCGCCAAAGGCAATGCCACCACGTCGTGCCCGCGGTGATGCAGCACGCAACCGCAACGCCGGCAGCGAACGCGACCGCGGCCCCGTTCAACCGGCAGGCGCTGCAGCAGGTCGCAGTCGTGGCACGCGACCAGGTCGTGATGATGCAGGGAGGCGCTGGGCATTACGGGGCGAGATTATCAGACCGTCAACAGGCGTGCGCGCTGTTTGGCTGCACCACCGTTTCCGGCAATGCGAACGGCGCAGCCGCCGCGGCGCGACAATCGACCGGACGCCGCAGCCGCAGAACCCCGCGGAGACCACACTCAGGCGATGGCGACCTGCTCGGACAGATAGACGTCCTGGATCGCATTGAGCAACTCGACGCCCTGGTCCATCGGTTTCTGGAACGCCTTGCGCCCGGAGATCAGCCCCATGCCGCCGGCGCGCTTGTTAATCACCGCTGTGCGTATCGCCTGCAACAGGTCGTCCTGGCCGGACGGCCCGCCCGAATTGATCATACCAATACGGCCCATGTAACAGTTCGCGACCTGGTAGCGGACCAGATCGATCGGGTGCTCGCTGGTCAGCTCGTCATAGACCTTGGCATGCGTCTTGCCGAAAGCAACCGCCTTGTAACCGCCGTTGCAGGTGGCCTGTTTCTGTTTGACGATATCGGCCTCGATGGTCACGGCGAGGTGATTGGCCTGCCCGGTCAGGTCCGCCGACTCGTGGTAGTCGACGCCGTCCTTCTTGAACGCATTGTTGCGCAGGTAGGCCCATAACACCGTGACCATGCCGAGTTCATGGGCACGCTGGAACGCCTCGCTGATTTCGATGATCTGGCGGCGCGACTCCGGCGCCCCGAAATAGATCGTCGCCCCGACCGCGACCGCCCCCATGTCGAAGGCCTGGTCGACGCTGGCGAACAGGGTCTGGTCGAACATGTTCGGATGGGTCAGCAGCTCGTTGTGGTTCAGTTTGACCAGGAAAGGGATCTTGTGCGCATAGCGCCGGCCTACCGAACCGAGCACGCCGAGCGTCGAGGCGACTGCGTTGCAGCCGCCGGCCATTGCCAGCTGGATGATGTTCTCCGGGTCGAAATAGATCGGGTTCGGTGCGAAAGACGCGCCCCCCGCGTGCTCCACCCCCTGGTCGACCGGCAGTATGGACAGGTAGCCCGTGCCGCCGAGACGGCCATGATCAAACAGCGTCTGCAGCCCGCGCAGCACGCCGGGCTTGCGGTCGGAATACAGGCTGACGCGGTCGACGAAATCGGGCCCCGGCAGATGCAGCATGTCGCGCGAGATGGTTTC
>CBDTXT010000274.1:0-4702 GCA_965364465.1 uncultured Chromatiaceae bacterium | reverse complement strand
GGTGTTTTCCGCAAGAAATGACCCGTGTCGGTGGACCAACTACCCGACGATCACCATTAAGTAAGTGCCATTGGGCTTAGGCACCTGATTTTCAGGTTTTCTTGACACCTTCGAGGATGCAAACTCAGCCGAGTAGGCCGGAACGTCCGCGTCGGCTGGCAACGATGGCGTTTTTCGGAACCAGCGCATCATCCGGGCCAAATCGGCTGCGCGTTCAACCACCGTGCGTCAGTTCGACGAGCGGCGGCCCTCGCGTAACCACTCGGAAACACAGGAGAATCACAATGAGTTGGAAAGAGCAGTTAGACAAGGCCATTGCGCAGATCAAAGAGGCGGCCGAGAGTGAAAAGGCGCGGGAGATCTCCGGCAAGGCCAAGACCACGGCACTGAGCCTGCTGGAAAAGGTCAAAGTCGGCGCTGTTGGCGCGGCCGAGGCCTTTCTGGAGGCGAACCGCGACCCTTCATCGCTGGAAGTGCACTTCCTCAACGTCCATCTGACGGTATTGTCGCCGTCGGAAGGCATGACCGTGACGCGGCCTGACGCGGCTTCGCTGGTCATCTCCGACGGCGAGGGCAACGGACTCGTGATCAATGCCGCGGCCGATCCCGCGTTCATCGTCGAGCAGATCGGCACGGTGATCCAAGTGAGCGGCAACACCTTCGACCTGGGAGCAGAGGACGGCAGGAACCTGGTCGTCACGAAGTTCTGAACCGTCGGACTGTTAACGTCCCTGCGGTGTCGCGTCGGGAGCTGGTTCGCAGTGATCGCCAACCAGCCACCCGGCGGCCAAGCACCGGGGTTCTACGTAGCGCGAGGAGCCTGGTCGGAACAGTGCCTCAGTTCCAGGTTTGCCGGCGCTGTCCGGTCGCGTCCCTGGGCGGGACGCTAGGGCACAGCGACCTGGCAGTCCGGACCCGGATCCCGGACCGCACGCACGCGCCATGCGAACGCGATGTGACCGGTGCGCCGGGCCGTATCAGTTTTGGGTCGCCTCTTTGACCTCGTCGGCCGCCTGTTCAACCTTTTCGCCGGCCTCTTCGACCGTCTGATCGAGCTTCTTCCCGGCGGTTTCTGCCGGCCCCTCTTTCTCGCAGCCCATCAGGCCAGCTGCGAATACAAAAGTCATCAGCGTCATGAAAATCGTGCGTTTCATATCGTCCTCTCTAGTTTCTCGGCTATAGCTGAGACCGGTTCGCCGGGCGTCCGACCTCGCTTAAGGTTCGCTCGGAGCCTTCAGGGCCTGGGGAGATGAAACGGCGGGGCCTGTGCCCGCTGGCGCCAGACAAGATCCTTCCGTTGCTGCCGCACAGACCACGATGGGTTCCGAGCCGAGTTGGTATGATGCGCCGACCCGGACAGCCACACAAGCCCGGCATCGGGCCACGTGCCCGGTCTGCGCGAGACCTCGCGCCGACGGACGCGATCCACTCGCTCGCAGGAGGGCGGCATGCTGAACAAGCTCTGGAAATGGTTCCTGCAGGGCATCGCGCTGGTGGCCCCGGTGGTCCTCACCATCGCGCTGCTGGTATGGCTCGGTGCGTGGTCGGAGCGGACGGTCGGCCAACTGATCAAGGCCATCATCCCGGCGGGCTGGTACTTCGAAGGCCTGGGTCTGCTGGCCGGCATCGGCGCGACACTCGCGATCGGGATCGGTGCCAACTTCTTCCTGGTGCGATGGATCGTCCAGCTGTTCGAACAGGTCCTCGACCGGATTCCACTGGTCAAGTCCCTGTTCCAGGCATTCAAGGACATCGCGCGTCTGCTTTCGAGCAACGCGGACGACCATCTCGGGCAGGTGGTTGCGGTAGACTTTGGCGGCACGCGCCTGGTCGGCTTCGTGATGCAGCAGGACGCACGCCTTCCCGGTGAGTTCATGGATGAGGAGGAGCGCGTCGCGGTCTACCTGCCGATGAGCTACCAGTTGGGCGGCTACACCGTGCACGTGCGACGCGAACGCATCACACCGCTGGACGTGTCGACCGACCAGGCCATGCGGGCGGTACTGACCGGCGGATCTCTCCAGGCCCGTGAGTGAACGGGGAACCCCGGGACCCTCTGGGGCCGCGGGCGGCATGTCGGCGATCCGGTACGGTGGTTGGCCGCGAGCCGCAACGAAATCCAATCGAATCGTCCGGGGTTTTTTCACTGTTCGTGCCACGAAGAGGTGGGCAGGAACATGCTGAGCAGTTGCCGGCGGCAGTAGCGGGCTCGACCGGCTGCGAACCACAGGGCAACACGCCTCAGCTTCGGTGATCTGTGTCAACGCGGGAGTCCTGATTGCGATCAGCCAAAGCACGGGAAGCCGCCCCGAATCGGAACTGCCTGACGCAGCGTTGGCAGGACCGGCTAACATTCAACCGGTAACTCGGTCCAATTCATCTGAATCTCCCGTCATTGAATCTTTGATCTGAATTGCTGATCGCGTTCCATCCCCCGCGCCGCCAGGACAGAGATTTCGAATATGCCGTCGAGGTCGAAATCCTGCGGAGTGACTGCGCCGGCCTGCCACTCGCTTCGATTTTCGCAATGTGCAAGACCACTTGGGTACGCGATGCCGCTAACGAAGACCCAACTCTGCGAGCGCTTTGGAGAGTAGCTCGATTTGTCGCGCGTCGGTCATAGGGTAGTTTTCGAGCCACTTGCTCGCCGAAAAATCGGGGCGGATCGCAGGTATTTCCTCTGCCTCCCATTCGGCGCCCGCCCGGTCTCCATTGGTCAACAGGGATGCGGCCAGATAGACGCGGACTTCCAGCGTGGCCGGATTCCGTGCCGAGGCCTCTCTCGTGCTGAACGTCGAACAGGTCGCCGAAGGGGCGTTCATAGCGCTCGACCCACAGTCGCCGACCGGTGTCGGCATCAACCAGACGGACCTCGACTTTGAGGCTTTCGGCGTCACGTCGCACACCGCCCCAAACTTCGTAGCGCTTGTCCCGCATCTCGCGGTCCGCGTCGCTGGACGATCCGGAACCGGTCGACGCCGCAGTCACGAACACACCTGACGGCTGGGAGCGTTGTACCACCAGGTCAGTCGTCAGAGCGCGGGCCAGATACTGCTGCTCGGGATCGTCTCCCAACGCCTCGAATGGTAGAGAAGCGACAACAGGTCGGCTTTCCGGCCTTTCGGGTTCGGTTGCGGCATGCTCGTCGACGCGCTCCAAGACCGCCAGCGAGCCGATGAAAAACGCCCCGGCTGCGGGCAGTACGATTCCAACGATGGTGCCCCTGTCGTTTGCGGCAGGCCCGGGCGACCATTATGCAAACGCCTTGTTCAAGCCGAGTGAATCGATGCTGCTTGCGGAACAACGGGGGCGCGTCACCATCTACGATGGCCTTGAACATGCCGACGTCGACCGCGCCCTGGATACCCAGTTCGACCGCATTGGCAGTCGTGCGTACCCGGGAAACGCAGCCGGACGCAACCGTGGAGATTGACGATGACTCCTGAGATTCCCGAACAAAAGGGCCGTGGTGCGACCTGACATGAAGGCAGGACCGCCGCGCCGTCCCGCTATGACGCCAGAAAGGGCCGGCGGCCGCTATCGGGGCGGGGCGCGAGCCGCAGCACCCCGGACAAGACTGACCCTTAGCGGAGAAGCGTCGGTTGAATGCCTGTCACGATGCCTTTTTGGCCATATCCGGGTCAGATGCTGAACGATGAGCGTTCCAGGGCGCGGAGAGACAAACATGCTTTGCATCGAGCAGGAGCGAATACACGAGATGGGGGTCGCCCGGGATGCGAATCTGTCCATCTTCGCCACCGTACTTGGCTGCCATCAAGGCCCTTTTTTCTCCCGTGAGATCGTATAAATCGACAAGCCGCATGGCCCATTCGTCGAAAAGTCGCGACGCCGCCGGTTCAACCGCTATCAATTCCAAACTGCGGTGACGTTTGTCCGAGCTGATTCTTCCGAACAATGCCGTGACATCGACGGCCTTGCCCTCCAGCACCTGGAGAAACACATTCCCCGTCAGGACGAGCAGTCCCGTTATCCCCTTCGCTAGGTTGCCCTCGCCGGCCTTGCTTTCGAGATCGCGAAGCGTCTCGTTTGACACGACTTCGGCAGTTGCAACACTCTTGTAAATCAATCTGCACAGCGCCATATGGCATTCTCCTCACTATCTTCAGCAGGGATCTTCGAGCCGATTTAGCCGAGAAATTTCACTGGCATAGACTGTCCCCGACTATGCCGGAACCGAGACAGCTCAGACAATAGCAAAGCGAGAAGGTTCTGGTCAGCGACGTGCGCAAACACCAATAGGCTGGTCTTCTCTGTGCAGCGAAGGGGCACCGATGGTGGAGTTCCGGCGGTCGACCGCTATGACGCGAACCGCAGCAAGCGCTCAACCCAAAGCGGACAGCGAAGCACCGGGACAATTCGAAAGGCATCAGGGAGACTCCCTCATACCATGCCTTCCTACCGCTACCCCATCGGAGAAAAGGTCTCTGGGGCGTCAAGCAATGGCTGTACCGGCCGAATCGCCCAAAGCCGTGATCCGGAACACAATCGACCGCTGTAACGGCGGCATCGTGATCGCCGCCGGCAATCGTTCCAATCGGCTAAGTGAACGAGACGTTCTGTCGTCTCACCGGTTATTCGCGTGAAGACGTCCTTGGCCAGGACTGTCGCTTTTCAGGGCGCCCATACCCGAATGGCACTTACTTAAGCCGATACGGGTTGTTTCTGGAGGAAACGTCGGTGG
>CBDTXT010000273.1:0-4745 GCA_965364465.1 uncultured Chromatiaceae bacterium | reverse complement strand
CGATTTGCCTGGGAGTGCGAGGTTCAGCTGTGCGGCGGGGCGGGTGACGGCTTCGCCGCGCGGTCACTGGATCTGTCGGTCGCCGGCATCGGTCTGGCGTTGAGCCGCGAGGCCGTGGTCGGTCTCGCGCAACGGGGCAGTATCCTGTGTCCGGGTGATCATCTCGTGGTCGTGCTCCCGCCGACCGTGGCAACGGCGATGGCCGAGTTGGCCCTCGACTGTCGGGTCAAGGAGGTACGCCGCGTCGCGCTGCACAGCTACGTGGTCGGCACCTGGTTCGAGCGGCTCGACGACGACACCCGGGCAGTGCTCGAGGCACTGGTGGACGAGGCACGCCGCCGCCGCTGGAACTAGCGCGGTGGCATTGCCTGCGTGCCACCCTTCCCGGCCGGCCGCGGCGATGTGCAACGCGGAGAGGCTGTCTGTGGTCGATCCTGCGGGCGGCCTTTCCGGGCTGGAAAAATCAAGCGACCGTCCCCATGTATCGCGCTGGGGCGGTGGGTCTTGCAGCCGCATGAACCGTCGCAGGGTGTCTGGAGCCGTGGGCCAATGTGGATAAGAATTCTCGGAACCTTCGTTCTGCTGGCCAGTGTGGGCCTGGTCTCGTGCCAGGCATTGATCAGTGCCTTCTAGTCCGCACGGTCAGCGGGGCGGGCCGGGTGCCGATGCGCTGCTCAGGGCTGCGCGTGATGCCGGTGGTCAATTCTCGGCCTGGCGTCGTTCACGGCTGGGGCTGCGCGGCGTGCTGCTGTACCTGCTGGCAGCGCCGCTGGCCCTGGCCACCGTGGTGTCGCTCGCCAAGGGCGTTTTCCCCGACGCGGCAGCCGCGGCGCTGGCCTGTGCGCTGATCGTGCTGGGGGGATACCTCAACCGGCGCGGTATCGTCGAGGAACTGCTTGCACCGGATCGACGCTTCACCCGCGCCTTCGGGCTGCCCTACAAGTATCTGGCGGCGCTATCGGTCGCAGCCGGCACGGTGCTCGCGGCCCACGGGGCCGTGGGCCAGGGTGTACTTGTCAGCCTCGCATTTGGCCTGCTCGCACTGGCCGGGTTCCACATGCGCTACCGTTTGCCACGTCCGGCCGAGGCCCTCGGCAGGCCGCGTAAACTGGTCGGTGACAAGCAGCTGCAAAAGGCCGTGGAACAGGCGGAGCAGCGGATCCTGGCGATCGACAAGGCAGCACTGCGTATCCGCAACCTGGAACTCACGCAGCGCTTGCAACGCATTGCGGGCCAGGGGCGGGCGATTCTGGATCAGATCGTCGAAAGGCCGGCCGAACGTTTTCGGGCGCGCAAGTTCATCAATGTGTACCTCGAGGGCGCCGAACGGGTCGCGAGTCGTTATGCGGCGACCCACCGCCTGGCGCAGGGTCAGGAACTCGAGCAGAATTTTCGTACCGTGCTGGTGGAGATCGAGAGCGTATTCGGTCGGCAACTCCGGCAGCTGGCGGAGCACGAGGCATTCGATCTGGACGTACAGATCGAGGTGCTACGCAAGCAACTGGAACGCGAAGGCATAACCTGAGAGCAAGCGGCAGACGAGCAACTGGAGGCGCGCAGCGATGCAGACACCCAACGAACCCACGAACGGCCCGCCCAAGCAGCGCGCCGCGTCGACCGATACGGCGCTGGAGGCCGCGACCGCACGGACCGTCGAGCCGGCCGAACTGGCCCCGCTGCTGGCCGAGCTGGACATCGACGACAGCCATTCGGTGCTGTTCTTCGGCAGTCGGGCGCAGGAACAGCTGACCACCGTGTCGGACAGTATGCTCGAGCGCGTGCGGGCGAAGGACGCCGGGCCTGCCGGCGAGGCGCTGAACGATATGGTGCTGACCCTGCGCGGCTTCGACCTCAGTGGTCTCGACCCGAACCGCAAGGCGGGCTGGTTCGGCCGCCTGCTCGGCAAGGGACGCGACGCGGCCAAGGTCCTGCAACGTTACGAGGACGTGCGCGACCAGATCGAGGACATCACCGGCCGGCTCGAACAGCACAAGACCGGCTTGCTCGTCGACATCGAGTCGCTGGATCGGCTGTATGCGGCGAATCTCGATTACTTCCATACCCTCGAGCTCTACATCACAGCAGGCGAACAGAAGCTGCGCGAGCTCGACGACAGGGTCATCCCCGCGCAAGCGGACGCGGTCGGCCGGCAGGACGATACCCTGGCCGCACAGCAGCTCCGCGACTTGCGCGCGGTGCGTGACGACCTGGAGCGCCGGGTGCACGACCTGCGCCTGACACGGCAGGTGACAATGCAGAGTCTGCCCAGTATTCGCCTGGTGCAGGAAAACGACAAGGCGCTGGTGGGGAAGATCAATTCCACGCTGGTCAACACGGTACCGCTGTGGCGGCAGCAGCTCGCGCAGGCGCTGACCATCCATCGATCGCGCGAGGCGGCCGAGGCGGTGGCGGCGGCCTCGGACCTGACCAATGACCTGCTGCGCAGCAACGCAGACAATCTGCGTCAGGCGAACGCCGAGACGCGCCGCCAGATCGAGCGCGGCATATTCGACATCGAGGCGGTCAGTGAGGCCAACAAGGCGCTGATCGATACGATCGAGGACAGTCTGAGGATCGCCGACGAGGGCCGCGCCGCGCGGGCCAAGGCGAGCGCCGAGCTCAACGCGCTGGAACAGCAGTTACGCGAGTCGCTCGCGTCCGCCAGTGCCCGCGAGCAGGCTGCCGAGTGAGTGGCCCGGGCCGAGGCCCGTTCAAGGTGCGCCGGCTCCCTGAGCCAGCGGTATCACCACGTCGGCCACCAGGTAGACGTTGTATGCAACATACGCGGTGAGCAGCAACAGTCCCTCGAAGCGGTTGATGCGACCGGCACCGCGAAAGCCATAGGCCATCACGAACAGTGCGACCAGCATGGCCATCATCGTGGACCAGTCCCGTGCGAGTACCTCGGCGGCAACCGACGGCATCGGCGCAATGACACCTGCGATGCCGAGCACCGCGAGCAGGTTGAACATATTGGACCCGACCAGGTTGCCGATGGCGATTTCATGCTCGCCCTTGCGCGCGGCGATCACCGATGCGGCAAGTTCCGGCAGCGAGGTGCCCAGCGCGACGATGGTCAATCCGATCACCAGGTCGCTGACGCCAAGCGCCTGCGCGATCTCGACCGCGCCCCAGACGAGGATGCGCGAACTGACGACGAGCAACACCAGGCCGGCCGCCAGCCAGAACAGCGCGCGTCCGAGCGGCATCGACTGGGTCGCGAGTTCACGATCCATCTCGCCGGTCAGGACATCCTCGCGGTTGTTCAATGCGACGTACAGCGTCCAAGCGATCAGCCCGAAGAAACCCGCCAGCAGCAGCAGTGATTCGGGACGCGACAGCCCGCCGTCCCACAAGAGTGCGCCGACCACCAGGCCGATCGCCAACAGCAGCGGCAGCTCACGGCGTATCACCCTCGAATGCACCGTGATCGGGGTGACCAGCGCGGTGACGCCGAGGATCAGCCCGGTATTGACGATGTTCGATCCGAGAGCATTGCCCAGCGCCAGGTTGGGATTGCCGTCCAGTGCGGCCATCGCGGAAACCACCATCTCGGGTGCCGAGGTCCCGAAGCCGACGATGAGCATCCCGATCAACAGCGGGGGCATCCCGGCGTGCTTCGCGGTCGCGGCGGCGCCCTCGACGAAACGGTCGGCACTCCAGACGAGCAGCGCAAAGCCACCGACGATTGCGACTACGGCCAGCGTCATCTTGCCCCTCCCATCGATTGGCACGCAGGACTTCGAACAAGAAACGGCGCTACCGGGGTACCTTCGGACACCGCCCGGTCCGGCGTCCCGGTGCTGACCGCTGTCGCCCGATGAACAAAGAGGCGCGCATGTTAGCCAGTTCGGCGCCGAACGACCAGAGCAACACGGCGGTGCACCGGGCCTCTCCGCTGCCGGGGACGCCAGGCGGATTCAAGCGCTGCAGTCAGCCGATGCGATGCGTGCGGCGCCCTGCAAGCCGGCTCGTCACTGACTGCAAACTGAATCGGCCGGCCGGTTCCGCCTCTGGCCGACTCTGAGAACAACAAGGTACCAATCCCTGGCGGTCGGCCACTGCTGCGCGGTACGAGCCCTCTGATATCGCGTATGCTCGGTCGTTTCCTGACAGTTGGCATTAATGCCTGACAATTTGTAAGGTCAGACATGTCTGTCCGCTCGACAGCGTGTTCCTGAAGTCGCCAGACGCCGAAACGGGCCTGCGGTCTTCATCGGTGCCTGGCGTCATCGACACCTCATCCGGGTGATCGGGTCGGCTGGCCAACCTGAGGAGAAAACAACCATGCGCAACAACCTCACCTGCTCGACAATCCTTGTCGCGGCGCTAGCGGGCGCCAATCCGGCCCTGGTCGCGGCCTCCCAGACTGTCGCACTGCCGCCCCACCCGGATCGCGTGCTATTGCAGCCCGGCGAGTGCGGTTCGGCCGTTACCGGCGAGCATCGCTTGCGTTGGTTCTGTGCCGCGGCCGTCTCGGACGACGCAGCGGGGAACGAAGCGGTTCAAGAGGGGCCACCGGGTCAGGCCCGCTTGCTCGAACAACAGGCGCAGACCGAGCGTCGGTTGAAAGACGTCCAGCAACAGCTCGTCGCGGCACAGAATGCGAGCGAGGCCCGGCACCAACAAGCGGAGGCCCAGGCCGCCCAGACCATCGCCGGGCTGCGCGATGAGATCGAGGCATTGAAGGCCGAGCGGGTGGAATCGGGCGCCGCGGCCGAGCAGACCGTCGCCGGGCTGCGCGA
>CBDTXT010000272.1:0-4760 GCA_965364465.1 uncultured Chromatiaceae bacterium | reverse complement strand
GGCGCGCGGCGCGGTGCCGAGCAGGCGCGGCGAGCCGCGTTCGCTGTCTGCCGTCACCTGGAGCCTGGCTGCGCAAACCAGCGGATTCCCGCTCGCCTACCACAGCGTTTTCTTCGGCAGCGATTATCGAGACGAGTTCGAGAGCATCTTCGCTCGGCGCGAGGTCACGCGCGAACCGACCGTCTATATCTGCGCACAGGGCCGCGTCACCGAGGCCGAGGAGGCCGGCGCCGAGCCGCTGTTCCTGCTCGTAAACGCACCACCCCGGCCACTGGACCCGCGCGAGACAGAACAGATCGAACGGCGCAGCTTCGATCTGCTGAGCCGCCATGGTCTGCAGATCGCCTCACAGGCATCGACGCGCCGGATCACGACACCGAACGACTTAGCGCGCCTGTTTCCCGGCAGCGAGGGCGCGATCTATGGCTGGCCGACCCACGGTTGGTCCGGTTCCTTCCGTCGCCAGGGTTCGCGCGCCCGACTTCCGGGCCTTTACTTCGCGGGTGGGACCGTGCACCCGGGGCCAGGTGTACCCATGGTCTCGTTGTCCGGGCGACTGGCCGCAGCCAGCCTGCGCGCCGATCTCCAGCGGTGAAGCATGCGGGCCAACGTCGTTCAGGGATCGGGCACGACCTCGTCAAGCACCTTGGCCGATGAGATCACGCCGGGAATGCCCGCCCCCGGATGGGTCCCTGCGCCAACCAGGTAAAGCCCTTCGACGTCCTCGCTGCGGTTGTGTGGACGGAACCAGGCCGTCTGAGTCAACACCGGCTCGAGGCTGAATGCGGCACCCTTCACAGAAAAAAGCCGCTCGCGGAAATCCAGCGGCGTCAGCAGGCGCGAACTGACGACCCGTTCGTCGAGACCCGGCAGCACGGTCGCCGCGAGGTAGCGGGCGATCCTGGCCCGGTAATCCTCGGCCGCCTCGGTCCAGTCGACGCCGCTGTCCAGGTGCGGTACCGGCGACAGGACGTAAAAGGCGTCACAGCCGGCCGGCGCGAGCGAGGTATCGGTCGCGGTCGGGCGGTGTAGGTACAGGCTGAAGTCATCGGCCAGCACCTTGTTGGCGAAGATGTCCTCGAGCAACGCACGGTAGCGCGGCCCGAGCAGGATCATGTGGTGCGGCACCTCAGGGTAACGGCCCTGGGTGCCGAAATACCAGACGAACAAACTCATCGAGTAACGCGAACGAGCGAGCTTCCGGTCGGTCCAGCGGCGGCGAACACCCTCGGGGAGCAGCCAACGATAGGTCGCTGCGGCGTCGGCATTGGATACGACGACGCTGGCCGCCAGGCGCTCACCCGACGCGAGTTCGACCCCGACCGCGCGCCGGCCCTCGACCAGTATGCGTCGGACCGCGGCATTCAGACGCAGTTCGCCGCCCTGACCCTCGATCAGCGACACCAGACTCTTGACCAGGCTGCCGGTGCCGCCCATCGCGAAATGGACGCCGTGTCGCCTCTCCAACTGCGCGATCAATGCGTAGACGGCAGTCGCGGTGAACGGATTGCCGCCGATCAACAACGGATGAAAACTGAACACGCTGCGCAGTTTCGGATGCCGGAAATGCCGCGCGACCAGTCCGTGGACCGAGCGATAGAACTGTCCCCGAACCAGGTCCGGCACGCTGTTCAGCATCTTGCCGACGGAATCGAATGAGACGGTCAGCAGCTTGTCGAAACCGATGTCGTAGAGTCTTGCGCTGGCCTCGAGGTAACGCTCATAGCCCGGGATATCGTCGGCGTCGAAGCGCGCGATTTCGGCCTTCATCGCCTCGTGGTCGCCGCTGTAGTCGAAATGGCTGCCGTCATCGAAGCGGATGCGATAGTAAGGCGTGATGGCGCGCAGGTCGATATCGTCAGCCATGCATCGCCCGCACAGCGACCACAGCTCCTCGAGCAGGAACGGGGCCGTGACGATGGTCGGGCCGGCATCGAAGGTAAAGCCATCCTGCTCGTACACGTAGGCGCGCCCGCCCGGTTTGTCGAGCTTCTCCAGCAGCGTCACCCGGTAGCCCCTGGCACCCAGTCGGATGGCCGCGGCAAGGCCACCGAAGCCACTGCCGATCACGATCGCTGGCGGTCCTTCAGCCACCATGAATGCCATCGGCGTTGCGCTGCGCGCCCTGCGGCGCACGCCGCCAACGCAGCCAGAGGTCCCATACATGGAATACCAGCGCGGCGACCAGGCAGGCCGCGACCCAGCGCCATCCGGCACCGGTGAGTTCGGCGCGCAGCGCCAGCATCAGGCTCGCACCGGCGCCGATGTTGACCAGCAGCGGCAGTGTCGGGATACCGCCGCCGAAACGCCGGCGCAGCAAAGAAAGCGCAATGATTTCGAGTACGACGAAGCCCAGCATCAGATCGACGATGCGCCCCGATGTCAGCAATTCCTGCAGTAGCCCCATAACCCACTCCATCGAACCATCGCCGGGCCCCGGCGGCCGGCGGGAGACGCGGCGTCATCGGCGTCGGCCGCTCGCCTCGGGCGCGCCGCAACGCGCCGCGCGTTGGCATTATAGGTCGCCTCGGGCGATCATTGCGGTGCCCCGCTCGCTGCCTGTCCCGGGCATCGCGGGCGCCTTGCCGGCCCATGGCGGCGCCACCGAGGACACGATGGGAACAACCATTCTGATCACGCTGGGGCGACTGCCGAAAGGGCTACAGCTGGCCTGGGCACTGGCCGATGCAGGGTGCCGGGTGATCATCGCGGAGCCCTGGGGCTGGCACCTGAGCCGGGTATCGGGCGCGGTGAGCAAGAGCTATCCGGTCACTGCGCCGAACACCGACGCCGACGCGTACCAGGCAGATCTGCGCGCGCTGATCTCGCGCGAACGCGTAGGCCTGGTCGTCCCGGTCTCCGAGGAGACACTGCATGTCGCCGCGCTGGCGGACGGGCCGTCCGGGGGCGCTGCGCTGTACTGCATGCCGCAGGACGTCCTGCTCCGGCTGCACGACAAGCTCTCGTTCATCCGGATCGCGGAGGACCACGGCCTGCCCGTTCCGGCGACCTTCCCACTGGACAGTGAAGAGGCGCGCTGCTTCGCCGCGTCGCATCGCTACATCGTCAAGCCACGGCTTTCGTCGGCCGGGCACGGGGTGGTCGCGCGCGCGCCCGGCGAACCGCTGCCCGAGGTCAGTGAACCGTCGGTGCTACAGGCCTACCTGCCGGGTGAGGAACTGAGCTCATTTTCGATCGCGCAGCATGGTCGCGTCATCGGCACGGTCATCTATCGGGGCCTGATATTTTCCGGCAGCGTCGCCGTCTGTTTCGAATGCTTACCCGCACCTGACCCGACGATGCTGGACTGGATCCGGCGATTTGCAGCGGCCACTGGTTACAGCGGATTCATCTCTTTCGACTTCCGCCGCGACGCGGCGGGACGCGCAATGCCGATCGAGTGCAACCCACGCACCACGAGCGGCATACATTTCGTCGACCCGCGCGATCTAGCGGCCGCGATACTCGAACCCGCGGACGCCGACCGCTTCCGCCTGCGCCCCGAGCGAACGCTGCAACAGTTCTACCCGTCCCTGACCGAGACGCAGGGTGCGGCGCTCAAGGGCCGGGCCTGGCGCCCAAATCTCAGATACCTGTTCCGCTGCCGCGATGTCAGCTGGGACCGGCGCGACCCGCTGCCGTTCCTGTTGATGCCGTTCACCTCGTACCAGATACTGCGCCGCACCGTGTTCGCCGGCATGTCGTTCGGCGAGGCATCGACCTTCGATATCGGCTGGTACCGGCCAGCGGACTGAATTCAGTGGGTCGCACCATGCCTCGCCCGACAGATGATCTGCCGCACCGGCCGGGTGGTCAGCCGCGCGACCGGGCGCACGCTGTGCGGGTCCAGCGCCGAGAAGTCGAATCGCCGCACCAGGCGCGCGATGATCAGGCTTGCCTCTGTCTGAGCAAATCCCGCACCCATGCAGGTGCGCGGACCCATACCGAACGGCAGGTAGGCACCGGGCGTCAGCTCATGTTCCCTTTCCGGGAGCCACCGGTCGGGGTCGAACACTGTCGGTGCATTCCACAGCTGCTGATGACGGTGGGTGGTCCACGGTGAAATCATGATCATCGCACCGCGTTTGACGCGGTAGCGCCCGATCCGGGTGTTTTCCATTGCGACACGCGGTATGAAGGTAATCGGCGGATACAGGCGCAGCGTTTCGCGAAACACGTTGCGGACGTACTGCAACTGCCTGACGTGCTCGAACCGGACCTCGCCGTCGCCGACCACGCGCACGACCTCCTCGCGGATGCGGTCGGCCACCTCCGGCCGCACCGACAGGATGAAGAACAGCCAGGTCAGGGCGCTGGCCGTTGTCTCATGCCCGGCAAGGAACATCACACCGAGCTGATCGATGAGTTCCTTGCGCGAAAAGGGACAACCGGATCGTTTGTCGCGCGCCGCGATACAGGCCGAAGCGATGTCGTTGTATTGGCCGTCCCCTGCGACGCGGTGGGAATCGACCAGTTCGCCGAGGTGATGGCGTATCCGCTCGCAGGCATCGAGTACCACCCGATGCTGGCGTATCTCCTTGAACGGTGGGTCGAAGATCAGCGCCTTCAGCTCGACCTGTGCCGCGCTGCGCTCGAAGACCTCGAACGCATCGAACACATCGCGCGCGATCCTCGACTGCAACGAAGTCGAGAATACCGTGCGGCAGATGATATCGGCGGTCAGATGGCGCATGGCCAGATCCAGAGAGAAGGACTCGCCGTGTTCCGCCAGCGCATCCAGCCGGCGTTCGTAGTCGTCG
>CBDTXT010000271.1:0-4763 GCA_965364465.1 uncultured Chromatiaceae bacterium | reverse complement strand
GGGTCCAGTTCCGGTCTGCTTCTTGAACCAACGCGAAAAGACGCTGGGGCTGCTGAAGCCGAGCAGTTCCGCGACATCCGCAATGCTGTCTGTCGAGGTCGACAGCAGCTGACAGGCCTTCTCCCGGCGTAGCTGGGCGATCTCACGGCTCAGGCTGGTGCCCGCATCGTGCAACCATCGCCTGAGATTGCGCTCGCTGTGACCACAGATGCGCGCGGCCTGGGCAACCGTCAGGTCGGAGCGGTCCAGGTAGGGCAGCAAGGACTCTCTGACCGAGGAAATCAGTACGCGTGGTGGCGACGACATCGAAGCCTGCGTCTTCTTGTGAAGTTGTTCACTCTCGAACGGAAGAATGAGCCAATGAATGGGAAATCGGATTGAAGGTCCTCCGCTGTCTCCCTGGCGGAGCATCAGGTCTTGGTATTGCCTTGGCACCGCACTCAGGTCACAGACCGTGACCGCGACCTGGTGCGGGTCCCACTCGATTCCGGATGCCCGTCGGAAGATGTTCACGAAGAGACCGGCGTAGAAGGCATCGGCCTGGGCCGGGAGCAGGGTCGGCTCGAACACGCGGCGGGAACGGAACAGTGCGTGATTGCCGTCGATCTTGAGCTCCCAACTGACCGACGTGGCATGCTGCCCTGCAGCGATCACGAAGCGGTTGACAAAGTCGCCCAGCGAGGTGGCTGCCGCAGCGGCATCCGCGAACACCGGCCAACTACTGAGGTCGAGGGACTCACCGACGATCACCGCGAGGTAAGGGTCATCGGCTGCCTCGGCCAGCGCCTCGAGCAGCGAGTAGACCACTTGCGCCGGCAGGAAGGTGTCGGGGGCGTAGACGCTGTCGACCGACAGTGCCTGGTCCCGAAACGCCTCGGCCGCGTCGATCCCCCGCTCGCGAAGCGTTTCGACGAAGGGGATCAGCAGACTCAACCTGATCAAGGGCAGGGCGGTTTTCATCGATGAACTGCTACGTTTTGCTGACATCGCTGGGGATTATGGAGCAGTTTCTGTCAAAACCACGGTGCTAATAGGGCCGATCTTTGCAATTTCGACGGCTATTTTGAATTTGAACGCTGATGTTGCAAAGACCTATCTGAAGGCCTCGCGTAAATTCCAGGCTTGGGATCGACCATCGAATGGGGAGAGGACAAATATGAAATCGAGCACAAGATTCAAGCGTCACGGCAGGGCTGCCTTACTGAGCACGGCGCTCGTAGGAGCAGGCATAGGCATCAGCGGTGCCGTTGTTGCCGAGGAAAAGGCAAAGAAAGCCGCTGCGCCCCAGGTCCTGTTCACCAACGTGCATGTGTTCGATGGCAAGAGCGAGGAGCGCGTCATGAACGCGAGCGTGTTGGTTGAGGGCAACATGATCAAGTCGGTCTCGACCAAGCCCGTCAAGGCGGACGGCGCGACGGTCGTCGACGGCGGTGGACGCACGCTGCTGCCCGGCTTCATCGAGAACCACGCCCATCTGATGCTGCCCGGTCCGACGCTACCCGCGATGGAGGCCAACAGCACCTGGGAAGACCTCGCCATCCACGGCACCAAGATGGCCGAGATGTACCTGATGCAGGGCTTCACAACGGTGCGCGACGCCGGCGGCGCCAACGGCGGTCTGCGCCGTGCGATCGATGCCGGCACCATCATCGGGCCGCGCCACTATGCCTCGGGCGCGTTCCTGAGCACGCGCGGCGGCCACGCCGATTTTGCGAACTACACGGCTCCCGTCGGTCAGACCTCGAATTTCAGCCGCCTGAACATGGCGCAGGAAGTCGACAGCGTCCCCGAGATGTACAAGTTCGCGCGCAACAACTACCGTATGGGCGCGACCCAGCTCAAGTACATGCAGTCCGGTGGCGTCGTTTCGGCCTTTGATCCCTGGCAATTGCTGGCCGGCTCCCCAGAGGAGATCGAGGCTGCGGTGCAGGTCGCCAACGAATACGGCAGTTACGTGATGGCGCACTCCTATCGAAAGGAGGCCATCATGACTGCGCTGAAGACTGGCGTCCGTTCCATCGAACACGGGTTCATGTTCGATTGCGAGATCTCCAAGCTGATGGAGGAGAAAGGCGCCTACATCACGACCAACCTCACCGCATTCGACCCCGGTCTGCTCGACATCCCGGCGGTGCGCGACGTACCCGCCAGCCTGGCCAAGGCCAAATCCGCCAGCGCCGCTTTCGCCGGCTACATCGACAACATGAAGGAATGCCCGGCCAAGCGCGGCTTCCACACCGATTGTGTCGGCACCGTCGAGGCGTGCAACATACAGATTGCCTACGAGAAGCACCTCAACCACGAGTTCTTCGGACCCCATGCCTCGCTGGTTGCCATGACCTCGGTCGGCGGCGAGATCGCAGCCCTGTCCGGCGACTTCATGAACCCCTACCCGGAAGGCAAGCTCGGCGTCATCGAGGAAGGTGCGTATGCGGACATCCTGATCGTTGATGGCAACCCACTCGAGGATTTCTCCGTCGTCGGCACAGGTGACAAGTGGTTCGGCGCTGATCCGCGTCCAGAGAGCCCGGAGACCATTCGGCTCATCATGAAGGACGGCGAGATCTACAAGAACACGCTCTGACCCATGCCCCAACCGTTGCTGAAAACCCTGGCCGGATCCTGTCTCGGCGCTGTCCTGGTGGCAGTAGCGTCACATGCCGCTGCTGTCGCCGCCCCGGTCGATTGGGGCCAACTCGTGGACCAGGACGCCCAGGTGTTCGATGACCCCTACCGCAAACTGGAGCCAGGCCAGCTCATCAGCCTTGTGACCGTCGCCCGCTTGCGCCAACAGGCCGAGCGCGGGCAAGACATCGACCAGGCCCGTCTGGATCAGGAGACGGCATCGCTGCTTGCGGCTGGCGTCGATATCGACGGCCTGATCGCACAGCGCTGGGAGGTTGCGAAGCGGCGCGAGCGTGCGGCGACCTCCGGAAACCCGGCCGTGGATGGCCAGGAAATTGAACTCGCGGGTTTCGTTATCCCTGCGCCACCGGACGATGACGGGTTCGCGACCGCCTACCTGGTTCCCGAGCGCGGCATGTGCAGCCATATGCCGCCACCACCGCCCAACCAGATGGTGCGGCTTCGCCTGCCCGACGGCTGGCAGCCACAGGCCATGTATGAGCCTGTCCGGCTGACCGGCGAACTGGGGATCGCACCATCGTCCCGAACCATTCGTATCGTGGACGGCCTGGTACCGATGCGCGCGACCTTCAGCATGGACGTGTCCGATATCGAGACCTGGGTCGCTCCATTGGCACAGGCGACAACACCGGGCCTTCCTGCACACCCTTCCGCAGTGCCGGGTGGAAGGTGAGTTGTCCGTTGGACTGTTGACCCATCGCACCGATGATTAAAATCCACAAGCTCTCTCCAATCGGTCTCGGTCTTGCGGGCCTATTGTTCAGCACCGGTCTGCTTGCCGATGAGGCGCCCAGTCCCGGTTTCGGCGGCCCTGATGCGGTCGAGAACCAGATCGCCGACGATGCCCGGCCGATCCCGGCACTGGTCAAGGAACGCCTGACCGCCCCCTGGTTCGAGTGGAAGCAGGGTATTCAGGAAGACCATGGCCTTTCCTTCGGCGTCGACTACTCGAGCCTGCTGCTGACGGCCGACGGCAGCGCCGGCAAGGACAGCGCCTCGGCCGGCATGCTGCGTTTCTTCGGCGCATGGGACCTGGTCGGGCGCGGCACGCCGAACACGGGTGCGCTGGTCTGGAAGGTCGAGCACCGCCACCGCTACGGTGATGTCAGTCCCAACGGCTTCGGACTCGGCGAACTCGGCTACGTCGGCTTCATCGGTGCACCATGGAGCAACCAGGGCACGCGCCTGACCAACCTCTATTGGCGCCAGCGCTTTAACGAAGGCAGGGCGACGTTGGTCGGCGGCTATCTCGACGTCACCGACTACGTCGACACCTTTGTTGGCGGCTCTCCGTGGACCGGGTTTGCGAACCTCGCGTTCAGCACCGGGTCGGCGAGCATTTTCCTCCCGAACGATGCAACGCTGGGAGCGGCCCTGGGTGCGATGGTCACCGATAACGTCTACGTCGTCGGCGGTGTGACAAACGCCTTCTCGGACCCGACCGACCCGTTCGACGACAGCTTCGACCGGTTATTCAACGACAGCGAGTTGTTCAAGTCGCTGGAGATCGGCTGGACCTCCTCGCAGCAGCGCATCTACCAGGACAACACCCACGTGACTTTCTGGCATGTCGACGACAGCATTCCGGCCGGTGCCGTCGAGGGCTGGGGTGCCGCCTTCTCGCATGTCCGTCATCTCGATGACCACTGGCTGCCGTTCATCCGCGGGGGCTATGCCGACGATGGCGGCAGCCTGCTGCAGAAGTCGCTCAGCGTCGGCTTCCTGTACCAGGATCAACCCGGCGCCGACCTTCTGGGCATGGGGCTGAACTGGGGTGAACCCAACGAGAGCAGCTTCGGGCCCGGGCTGGATGACCAGTACACGGTCGAGGTCTTTTACCGCATCCCGGTGACACAGCAGCTCGCGGTGACACCCAGCATCGAGTACATAAAAGACCCGGCATTGAATCCTGGCAACGACAGCATCTGGATCGCCGGGATCCGAGCCCGCCTGGCGCTCTGAATGCGTGTTCTTGTCGGGTCATCTGTTCACCGAGAGATAATCCAATGAAACGGCCGGTCAAGCCACGCGCTGTTTCAGCCTGCGCTGCCGTTCGTGCTCGAGAGCGACAACAGGATGATCTTTCGGCAGGTTCGTACAACTCCTCGAGAAAGCGC
>CBDTXT010000270.1:0-4772 GCA_965364465.1 uncultured Chromatiaceae bacterium | reverse complement strand
ATGATGATGACCGGAAGCGTCAGCAGCGACAGCACCAGCCCGCCGACCAGCGGCGCGGATCGCGGCAGCGCCATCCAGTTGATGAACACGGCAAGCCCGAGCAGACCGAACACGATCGACGGAACAGCCGCCAGGTTGTTGATGTTGACCTCGATCAGGTCGGTCCAGCGGTTCTTCGGCGCGAATTCCTCGAGGTAGATCGCCGCGGCGACGCCGATCGGGAATGACAGTATCAGCGTCACCAGCAGCGTGTAGAAGGAGCCGGCGACCGCACCGCCGATGCCGGCCAGCTCGGGCTCACGTGAGTCGCCATTGATGAAGAAGCCGGTGTTGAATCTCTTGCTGACCCGTCCGTGCTGCTCGAGTGTGTCGACCCAGCCGATCACCGTGTCGTTCACCCGGCGGTCCTGCGGCGGCAGATTGCGATCGATGTGTCCCTTGACGAGCATGTCGATGTCGTCGTCCGCGATCAGCGCGACGGCCCGGCGGGTGCCGATCAGGCCCGGGTCCGCCTGCACCATCTGCAGCAGCTGGTACGGCGCTCCGCTGCTGAGGATGGCGTACAGCGCCCGCTTGTCGCGCCGCCCGGTCACCTCGGGAAACATCTCGCGCAACGGGGCGCGGGCGATCTGCCGGAAATCAGCACGCGCAATGGCGGCCGGATCGCGGCTGCCCTCGGGGTCGATGACTTCCGGATCGAAAAAGATCTCGAGTTCGATATGGGTCTGCACGAAGGCGCTGTAACCCTTGCCGACAATGTCGGCAAACAGCATCCCGACGAACAACAGCCCGATGATCACCGCACTGAGTCCCATCAGGCGGAACCTGCGCTCTTTCGCATAGCGCCGCTGCAGCGAGGCGTTGACCTTGTCGATTGTGCGCGATGGCTTTTGTCCCGAGTCGCTCATGGCAGTCACTCATATTGCTCGCGGTACTTGCGCACGATGTGCAACGCCACGATATTCAAGCCCAGGGTTACGACGAACAGCAGCAGACCCAGGGCGAATGCAGCCAGCGTCTTCGCGCTGTCGAACTCCTGGTCGCCGACCAGCAGGGTCACGATCTGAACCGTCACCGTGGTCACGCTGTCGAGCGGATTCGCGGTGAGGTTGGCGCTCAAGCCCGCGGCCATGACCACGATCATGGTCTCCCCGATGGCACGTGAGGCGGCGAGCAGCACCCCACCCATGATACCGGGCAAGGCCGCCGGCAAGACGACCTGTCGGATGGTCTCCGATTGCGTCGCACCGAGCGCATACGAGGCATCGCGCAGGGATTGCGGCACGGCGTTGATCACATCGTCCGACAGCGACGACACGAAGGGTATGATCATGATGCCCATGACCAGGCCGGCGGCCAGCGCGCTCTCCGAGGACACGGTCAGGCCGATCGACTCACCCGCGTTGCGAATCGCCGGGGCCAATGTCAATGCGGCGAAGAAACCGTACACCACGGTCGGCACACCGGCCAGTACCTCCAGCACGGGCTTGGCATAGGAACGCAGCTTGGGGCCCGCGTAGTCGGACAGATAGATCGCCGACATCAGGCCGATCGGCACTGCGACCAGCAGTGCGATCACCGAAATCAGCAGCGTCCCGGCAAACAGCGGCACCGCGCCGAAAGCGCCGCTGGCACCTACCTGATCTGCGCGCAGCGCCACCTGCGGGCTCCACTCAAGGCCGAACAGGAACTCGCTGACCGGGATCTTCTGGAAAAAACGGAAAGACTCGAACAACACCGATAAAACGATGCCGACCGTGGTCAGTATCGCGATCAGCGAGCTGGCCATCAGCAACCCGGTAACGATGAGTTCAACCCGGTTGCGTGCCCGCATACTGGGACCGATCGCGCGCCAGGCGAGCGAACCGGCGGCCAGCGCGACGCTGAGCGCAACCACGCCCAATGCGATCTTGCCGATCGCGCGCAACTCGTTCATGTGATTTGCGGCGCGCTGCATGGTCGCATCGACGTCGCCCGAGACGATGTTGCCGTTGGCCAGGTTGGTGATGTCATTGACCAGCAGACCCAGGCGATCCGGCGGCAACTCGCGCAATTGCGCGGGCAGCCCCTCGACCACCATCGCGGTGATGATCGAACCCTCGAAAAAGACCCAGAGGCCGGCAATCAACAGCGCAGGCAACCCGGCCCAGAGGGCGGCATAGAAGCCGTAATAGGCCGGCAGCGAGTGGAGTTGCCTGACACCGGACCGGCCGCCCACGGTGGTCAGTGAACGTCGTCGGCCGACATGGAAGGCCAAGGCCATCACACCGAGCAGCACGAGTATCAGAACGGATAGTTGCATGTTGCCATTTTGTCATTTTGTCATCAGATCTAAACGAGCGCCGGCGCCCAAGGCACCGAGACGCGGGCCGGTTTACCTGTTCCGCCAATCGCGGCGCGAGGTGTCTAAACCCCGCGCGGGACCCGGCGACGCCCTCGACGACCCGCGCGCGCCCCGTACCCGTCCCTCGCTGCGCGAAACGGACCCGGGGCGGGCGCGGCCTACATGGCCTCCATCGGAGTCATCGCGTTGGCGGCCTTGCGGAACTGCTCGCGCTCAGTCTCCGGTTCCGGGATCAGACCCTTCTCGGAAAGGTAACCCTCTTCGCCCATCGCCTTCTCCGAAGTGAACTCGGCGACATATTCGGCGATTCCAGGGACCGCATTGACGTGCGCCTTCTTCACGTAGAAATAGAGCGCGCGTGACACAGGGTAAGCGCCGTCTGCGATATTCTCAAAAGTCGGCTGTTTTCGATCGACCGTTGCGCCCTGGATCTTGTCGGCGTTCTGATCGAGGAACGAGAAACCGAAAATTCCGACCGCGCTCGGATTCGCTTCGAGCTTCTGTACGATCAGATTGTCGTTTTCGCCGGCCTCGATGAACGCACCGTCTTCGCGAATACCGTGCGCCACCGCCTGGAACACCTTCTTGCCCTTCGCGTTGAAAGCGCTATCGGGGATGCCGAGCTTGGCCATCAGGGCCTTTATCTCGTCCTCGTCCTTGGCACCGCGCAGCTTGGCCAGATCAGCGAATTTCTTCGCACCGCCCTCCATCGCGAGTTCGACGAATGCATCACGGGTGCCGGACGTCGGCGGCGGACCCAGTACCTCGATCTTGCTGTCCGGCAGGGCCGGGTTGACGTCCTTCCAGGTCTTGTGGGGGTTTTCGACCAGCCTGCCGTCTTCGCCCGGGACCTGTTTCGCCAGCGCGAGGAAGATGTCCTTGCGGGTCAGGTCGAGCGGTTCAGTGGCCTTCGACTGACCCAGCACGATGCCGTCGTATCCGACCTTGACCTCGACGACATCCTTCACACCCTTCTTTGCACAGAGTTCCTGCTCGGATTTCTTGATGCGGCGCGAGGCATTGGTGATGTCCGGGTGCTCGACGCCGACCCCGGCACAGAAAAGCTTCAGGCCGCCACCGGAACCGGTCGACTCGACCTTCGGCGTCTTGAATTTGGTCGTCTTGCCAAATTGTTCGGCCACCACCGTCGCGAACGGGTAGACCGTCGACGAGCCGACGATGCTGATGTAGTCGCGCGCCGCGACCGCTTGCGCGGTGCCGGACACGATCGCGGCGGAAAGGGCCGCAAGTATCAAAGTCTTTCTGAACACGGAAGCCTCCAACGGACTGATTCAGGATTCGTATCTGCGCCGCAAGCACGGCAGCTCGGCCTACTTGAGAGTTTCAGCGTTTGCTGAAATTCTGCGGGCTATTCTGGATCGCCGGTATGACATTGTCGTGTCATTCACCGGTGGGTTTGATGACGGGAAAGCCGTCACGCCGGCGCAAGGAGGCGCCGGTCGGAAGGAATTCTCCGGCAGCTGCGTCGCGTACGCGACGTCTGGCTAGAGCCCCGCGGCCGTCGCCCGCAGGACCTCGTCGGGGTCTGCTCCGGCCGCCATGGCCTGGGCAGCGATGTCGCCCTCGCAGCCGAGCGAGCGCTGCTGCTGCGCGCGCTCGGCGAGCGCTGCGACAGCTGCCTGCACGACCGCCGCCGCCTGTTGCGCGCCGCGTTGTTGGATCATCTGGTGCACGACATTCTCGATGCATTGCCCCTGATCGGCCGCGCGCAGGAAGTCGGCCAACAACCCTGCCGACACCGGCAACGCCATCAGGCTCAGCGCGAGCCCGGCCGAGCCGGGCCGGCAGTGGTGCAGCAACCAGCGGAAAGCAGTGTCGGGCGCCAAGTCAATAGGTTCCCATAATCGACGCAAAAAATGCCCTGCATCTGTGGCCGGGCGAGTGGATTCCACTTAAGCAATTCTCGAACCATTTTTTTTTGTCTTTCTTTTCCGTTGCTTGCCACACCCGTCGTGCGCGACTGCAAAGAAGCCTGACAGCGATCGTGCCCGGCTACTGTCTGGACGCTGGCCGAGATGCCGGGCAATTTGCACGGACATCGGACCCGCCGGGCGTCACTCGGGGCTCCCCAACCAATGGCCGCGACCCCCATCGACACCGATCTCGGCCAGCACCTGCCAATCGGCGTCGTATTCGACCGACTCGGCGACAACGAGCATGTCCAGGCCATGCGCGAACTCTGCGATCGCGCGCAAATAAAACCGGTTCGCGTCCTGCTGGTCCAGGTTCGCGACCAGACTCCCGTCCACTTTCAGGTACTGCACCTTCAATGACTTCAGATGGGCGAACGACCCGAAGCCCCTGCCAAAATGGTCCAGAGAAAACTCCACGCCAAGCGGGGTCAAGCGATTGATCCAGCGTATCAGATGATCGACGTGTGCCTGCGCCGCATACTCGGGGAACTCCA
>CBDTXT010000269.1:0-4777 GCA_965364465.1 uncultured Chromatiaceae bacterium | reverse complement strand
TCTAGCGCCTGTAGGGCCTGTCCGCGGCTTACCGGCCAGTCGAACCCGGACAGGGAGCCCGGGTTGTCCGGGACTTGCCGCTCGACGTCGCGCAGCACCTCGCGGGTCACCAGGTCCGGGTCGAAGCCGCGGGCCGCGGGGATCAGGCCCGGACCCTGGCGGCCGAAGGGCCGGCGATTCTGACGGTCATAGTTCCATTGGCCGCCGACGGGTTGGTCGTCGTCGATGAGAATCCCGTGGTGCCGGCGCATCTGCCGATAGAACGGCTCCATGACCAGCGTGCGGCGGCCCTCACGCCATGCAGCGAACGCGTCGCGGCTGCAGTAGAAATGGTTGTCCGGCAGCGTCTCGCACCGCAGCCCGGCCGTGGCGCAGGCCTGGTCGATCTCCTGCTGCACGCCGTACTCGCCAGGCTCGACCAGACTCAGCAGGCGCGGTTCATGGAGCGCGATCGCACACCGCAGCGCATTGCCGAGGCTGGCCGCCTCCGGGTGCTCGACGCGGTAGTAGTCGACCCGAAAACCGCGGCCGCGCAGCCAGTCGGCGTGGTGGCGCATCGCGGCCAGGAACAGCGCCGTGCGCGCCTTGTGCGAGCGGACCCGCTGCGACTCGCCGCGTGCCTCGATCATCAGCACGACGTCCTGGGATGGATTGGCCGCCGCGAGCGCGGCAGAGCCCTGGTCGAGCTGGTCACCGAGGACCAGTACCAGCTTCCGACAGGTCATCGTTGCGAGCGCTGCGGGCCGTCGGTTGGCCGCGAGGCACGTCGGCGGCTGCCGTGGCGCTGATATATCACCCGGCTCTCGGCCCGTGCGCCGGCATCGCGGCGGGCCTCCTGGATGCGCTGGCGCGCCAGCCGCGCCGACGCAAGATGATCGACCAGCGGCGCCGGGTAGTCGCTGCCGATGCGCACGCCGCAGCGCCGCTGGACTGACACCGGCATGCGCCACGGGCTGTGTATCCACTGCCGGTCGACAGCGAACAACTCGGGAACCCAGGTCCGTATGAAGTTGCCTTCGGGGTCCTGGTCGTGAGACTGCTTGACCGGGTTGTAGATGCGCAGCGTATTTATCCCGGTTGTGCCGGACTGCATCTGGACCTGCGACCAGTGGATGCCGGGCTCGTAGTCCACGAACTGCCGCGCGAGATGGAGCGCCGGTTCTCGCCAGTGCAGCCATAATTGATAGCTCGCGACCGAGGTGAGCATCGCGCGCATGCGAAAGTTGATCCAGCCGCTGTGCGCCAGTGCCCGCATGCAGGCATCGACGAAAGGCCAACCGGTCTCGCCGCGCACCCAGGCGGCGAGGCGGCCCGGGTCCGGCGCGTTGCCGCGCAGGCCGACGGTCGCGCGTTGCAGGTCCTCGTATTCGAACCGCGGCTCGCTCTCGAATTTCTGGATGAAGTGACAATGCCAGTGCAGCCGGCCCTCGAATGCGGCGAGTGCACGCGACCAGGTCGTCGGCTCGGCGTGCCGGGTCAGTCGGATCCGGGCCCGTCGGTGCCGCGTCGCCTGGACGACCTCGCGCACCGACAGTGCACCGCTGGCCAGATGGGCGCTGAGCCGCGAGCAGCTCTGGCCGGCGGTCAGCGGGCTCGACATCTCCAGGTGATCTCGTTCGCCGCGCGCCAGCAGGAAGCCGTGTAGCGCCTGCTCAGCGAACAGGCGTCCGGCCGATTGGCGCCCGGGGCAGTCGTCACGCGCCAGCGCGTCGGTCGGCCAGTCCGGCAGCGTGCCCGGGACGATGCCGGCCAGCGGCTTCAGCGCCGGGGGTGAGCACAGCGGCTTGCGCCTCCGCCGCACCCCCTGCTGCGACCAGCGATCACGGTCGTGGCGCCCCCGCACCACGCCGTGCTGGCGCAGTTGGTGCCAGGATACGCCGCGCTCACGCAACATGCCTTCAACGGCGCGGTCGCGGGCGAAGGTCCAGGCGTTGCCGGTCTCCTGGTGCGACCACACCTGGGCAGTCGGGTGTCGCCTGATCAGTTCGCGCAGGACTTCGACCGCGTCGCCGTGCCGCACGACCAACGGCTGGCCGAGTGCGGCCAGCTCGTCACGCAGCGAGACCAGCGCTTCGCGCAAGAAGGCCCACTGACGACCAGACGCGTCGGGCTGCCGCCAGAGCCCCGGCTCGACGATGTAGAGCGGTAGTACCGGTCCCTGTGCGGCGGCGCGCGCGAGGGGCTCGTGGTCGGCGACACGCAGGTCGCGTTTGAACCAGACGATGTGCACCGTGGTTTCAGCCGGTACCGGTGCGGGTCAACGCAGGATCTGCCTGTTGCCCCTGCGCGAGGTAGGGCGCGACCAGCGTGCGGACATCGAGCGTCGCGCGCAGACGCACCAGCAGCAGATAAAGGCCGCCGAGCTTGCGGTGCAGGTAAAGTACCTCGGTCGGCGGCAGGCGGCCGAAACCGTCGCGCAGGCGCATCTCGAGCACCGCTTCACCCATGCGCTGGGCCATGTCCGATCCGCCGAACGAGAAGGCCCTTGCGGCGCGCAGCGGTTCCGTGGCGGTGCGCAGCAGGCCCACCACCCGGCCCCGATAGCCGTCAGGGTCGTCGTCGCCGAGGTAGCCCACCTGAGCGGCCGCGTCCGCGAGGTCGTCGTCTGTGCCGTCGCAGCACGCCGCGAGCAGCCTGCGCAGCGCGGTGCGCCGGGCCGGTGGATACTCGCGGGTGGCGCCGAAATCCAGCAACTGGATGCGGTCGGCTCCGGGGGCGTAGAGATAGTTGGCGAAATTCGGGTCAGTCTGCACCAGACCCCAGTCGAACACCTCACGCAGCGCCAGCTCGGTCAGCGCCGCGGCGACCCGATTGCGCGTACCGCGGGGCTGATCGGCCAACTGCTCGATCGGGTGCCCGTCGAGGAACTCCATGCTCAGGATGTCGCGATTGCTCAGCGGCTCTTCCAGCCGCGGTACCTGGTAACGTTCGTCACCGTCGATCCTCGCCGCAAAGCGGCGCAGTGCGGCCGCCTCCGCGAGATAGTCGGCCTCCACATGCAGCTGTTGCTTGGCCTCTTCCAGCACCGGAGCGATGTCGAAGTCGTCCGGCAACACCCGCACCATGCGCAGAAGCAGTGCGACGTTGTCCACGTCGGCGCCGATGCTTTCGCGCACCCCCGGGTATTGCACCTTGATCGCCAACCGCCTTCCGTCCTTCAGCACCGCCTCATGTACCTGCCCGATCGACGCGGCCGCCACGGGGGTGAACAGGAAACGTGAAAAGCCCGCCTCCCAACCTTCGCCCCAGCCGTGTCGCAGTACCTGCGCGACCTGGCCGAGCGGCATGCTGTGCGCGTCTTCCCTGAGCCGCGACATCACCTCGCTCAGTTGTGGCGGCAAGACCTGCCCGCCGTCCATTGACAGCAGTTGGCCGACCTTCATCGCCGCGCCACGCATTTCCGAGAGGCTGTCCGTGATGCGCCGCGCGTTGGCCGGTGTCAGCAACAGATCGTTCAGCGACGGGCGTTTACCTTGGGCCATGCGGCGGACGCCCTCACCGACAACACCGCCGGCGATGCCGCCGGCCAGTTTTCCAAGCATGCCGAGCCGTCCGGCACGCGACGAGGTTACGCGGCGTTGCGATGCCATGAGCCCCTCACCGCTGATTTGACCAGGTAGTCGAGATGCGCATTGTCGAAGGCGACCGGGTCGATGCCCAGGGAGCGCAGTGCCGACGGTGTGCAGGTGTTGCCCTCGAGCAGCATCTTCAACTGGTCCCGGGTCACCGGGAACGACTCAAATCGATCGAGCAGCGTGGCCGCCGTCGAAACACCGAAGGCCGGCACCGGGACCATGAGCTTACGTTTGCCGCTGACCGAGGCGAGCCGCTCGATGATCTGACGCCAGCTGAGCTGTTCCGGTCCACCGAGGCATAGTGTGCGGCCGATCGCGTCAGGCGACAGCAGCGCGGTGACAAAGGCCCGTGCGACGTCGGCCACGTGTACCGGCGACATCCGAAAGTTGCCAGCCTGCAGCGGCAGCAAGCCCGAATAGAACAACGGCGCGGGCAGCGCGGAATCGATCACATCGCGCTTTAGCTGCGTCGCGAACTCGTTGCGGCCTCGCGGGTCGCCGAAGATCACCGAGGGTCGAAAGACCGTACCATCGAGATCGGATGCCGCGAGGTGTTGTTCGGCGTCGTATTTTGTGCGCTGGTAGGGTGTTCCATTGGGATTCACGCCGTTGGCGCTCATCAGCAGAAAGCGCCGGACGCCGAGCCGGGCCGCGCTATCCATGATACGCCGCGGGGCCTCGTACTGAAGTTCCCGATAGGTGATGTCGCGCGCAGGAGACTCGCGCAGAATCCCGATGTTGTAAATCGTTGCATCGGCCTGGCCGAGCACCTCGTCCACCGCTGCGCGATCGCCTACATCGCCGGTGACCACGATGCAGCGGTCGGGATGGCGTAGCCGCGACTCGTGGCCGGCACGCACCAGCGCGACCGGTTGGATGTCGGACTCGATCAGCGCATCGCAGAGATAGCTGCCGACGAAGCCCGTAGCGCCAAAAACGGCTACTCGCATAGGATTACTCCCCGGTTGTGTAAGCGGAGCCGGCCGAGCTCCCGGATGGCAGGCCGCGACAGGTGCCCGAGTCGCAGCGGCGCGACAGGCGCCAGCCTGCCCAAAGCCGGTAGACGCGGTCGAGCGGTCCGGCCAGGCGCAGGCCGCGCACGGCGCGGCCAAGCCAGCGGTATCCGCCCAGGCGCAGCAACACCTCGACAAAGCCGTGCACGCCCGTTTGCCAATGGCCGCGGCAGTCGCGAACGTGGAAGC
>CBDTXT010000268.1:0-4823 GCA_965364465.1 uncultured Chromatiaceae bacterium | reverse complement strand
TAGAAATCGCCCATGCGATAGAAGACCAGCCGCTCAGGATGCTCGGCCTTGATGCGCAGGTACTGGCGCATCATCGGGGTGTGCTGATCGCCGCTGCCCGCTGTCTTGGTCTGTTGTTCTGCCGCGTTTGCCATCTTGATCAGTACCTTGTCAATCGATCCGGGTTTGCCGATCGGCCGGCATCGTCCCTTCAGGCGCGGTCCGGGCCGAGCCTTCGGGCGGTTCGGCGCGGGATCTGATCGCCTGCTATCCAGGGAACAGGGGGTTGTGCCGGTCGCTCGGCACCGCGACCGGCTCGGTTCATGGAACCAGGAGGTCTTTGCCGATCAACGCCGGGAATCGAGCCGGGGCGACGAGTGCGAAAGACTACCACCAACACCCCGTCGCCGGCATTGCACGGACATACGGAAGACGTGCGCCGCGCAAAGGCATCACAGGGAAAGTCGCGGTAGCGGTCGTGTGCTTTCCCGTTGGGACGGCCTTTGCGCAAGGCCGCGCCTCGGGGCTGTGCGCAACAGGCCGGATCGAGCCCGATTCGCGGGGCCTGGCGGGCAGGCGAGCAGCGTCGGATGCGAGCAGTCTGCCGTCCGACCAAACCGGTTGCGGATCGCGGCCGGTACGCTGGTGCAGCCGAGGCGAATAACAGTGTTTGGTCATTGAGCGCGACGCTGGCCGGGAACGTGCTCGGCCAGCGCACGAAGGCCGGCACACGACCGTGTTGCCGGCGATTGTCCCTGAGATGGGTCCGGAAGTTTATGCGTGTGCCGTTCCACCACCAGCACAAGAACGACCGGCCCGCCTTCACTTGGCGTGTGATGAAGTCTTTCGTGACCTCGACCGTTTCGTCGTCTGCCGCAACGGGGGCACTCGGCTTGTCGAGCGCACTGCGGCTCTGTGATCGCTACCAGCGGGCCGACGGATAGGCTGACGCGCTAGCAAAATGGGTCGACAGCGAGTCTGCGCGTCGAAACTTTTTACAGTTCAGGCGATCTGCGATCCACAAAGTGCTGCAGATCGAGGGGAAACCGGGCCGAAACCTGGCATGGCGCGATATGTGCTTCATGCACGCTCCAGGGCTGCGAACCAGAACCAAGAATTCAGGCCCAGATGAGAGATCCGTGCGACACCACTTGCGTTCCCACGCACATCGCTGCGCACCGGTGGCTGGGAGCCTCGTGTGCGACGGACGGCAAGGCACGTCAACAGAACTAGAATCGAGGATCAGATGAAGCTATCGACAACGCACCTGGCGGCAGCCGCTGCCGCTTTCGCTCTAAGCCTGGCTCCGGCACATGCGGCCGAAATTCAGGGTCCCCACACGATCGAAATCGGGTTTCCGGGCGGTAGTGACAGCGGGACTGTGACGCCATTACAGCCCGGGGTCGACTTTCAAACGACGTTCGGCGACTTCCTGTTCGATTGGGTGGACGGCGACACGTTCGCGTTTCAGTACCTGTTGTCGGGTGATACCCCGGGACTGTTCGTCGACCTGTCGTCGCTGAGTTTTACGCCTGCCGGGACCAGCATCTCGGGCGCCTCGCTAGCCGGGGTAACGCTGGATCCCGTCGATATGGTGGATCCTGGCTCCCTGGAGGACCCGACCGCATACGCGGACTACACGCCGGCGCTCGGGCCGAACATCACGAGCGCCACAGACTCGGTCTCCGTGACCTTCAACGGTGCCTACCCTGCAGGCCTGCATGGCGACCAGCTGGTGTGGGTCGTCGATGTCGCGACCCAATCCGAACCGACGCCGGGCGTGCCGGTACCGGCCACACTGCCACTCGTCGCGACGTCGCTCGGTCTGCTGGCTTGGTCCAGGAGGCGCCGGAAACGTGGCGATACGCGATAGCGTAACCTTGTCGATTGGACGCGGGTATGCAGCGCACGCCGGTGGGGTGGTGATGCAAGCACCGACGGACGCCCTCGAGCGAGCGGAGTCTGTGTGGAATGCGTTCGGTTTCAACGGGTCTCGGGCGTATCCAGTTCGACACGGAAATAGCGCTCGATAGCTGCGTCTACTTCCTGGCGCAGGCCCGGGTCGTCGCGCCCGGCGATGTGCCGGTACAGTCCCTCGGCGATGTCGGTGAAGCTGTCTAGCAGTCGCGGGTCGAAGTGCGACCCGCGGCCCTGGTGCAGGATCTGCATGGTCTCCTCGAAGCTGAACGGTTCCTTGTAGGGCCGCCGCGAGGCCAAGGCGTCGAACACGTCGGCAATCGCGAATATCCGCGCAGCGACCGGTATCGCGTCCCCGGACCTGCCCTGCGGATAACCGCTGCCGTCGAATTTCTCGTGGTGCGAACCGACCACGTCGGCTGCATCGTCCAGCCACTGGCTGCGGCCGACGATATCCAGGCCGTGGTCGACATGGGTCTGCATGGTCCTGAATTCGTCCGAGTCCAGGCGACCGGGTTTCAGCAATACGTCGTCGCGGATACCGATCTTGCCAACGTCGTGCAGGAAGGCGCCTTTGATCAGGGCACGCATCTGCGCGTCATCCAGGCCGGCGGCCTGCGCGATGCGTATCGAATACAGCGTCACGCGGTAGTTGTGTGCATCGGTGTCGCTGTCTTTCTTGGCGATCGCACTGCCCAGCACCTGCAGGGTTTCCAGGTTCGACGACAGCAGGCCCTGCGAGTAACGCGCGAGTCGCCGCAACAGTGTCGCGATGATCGGGTAAAGGATCAGCGCGGTGAGCAATACGATTGAGACCACGTAAGCGGCGGTGACCAGCGCATTGCGCCGGGCCTCGGCGCGTGCGGCGTCTGACACCTCGAACAGCGCATGTGCGATCACCCGGCGTTCCAGCCGTGTCGCCACCGGAAGGCGCAGTTCGACGAAGCGCTGGTCCCCGAGCGTCAGTGGCGCAACCTCGGCCTGGTCGATCCCGAGCATTGGCGACGTGGCCATCTGCCGTTCCAGATCCGGTCCGAGGCTGGAAGCGTCGTCGATCCACTGCGCAATCGGTTCCCCGTCGGCAAAATAAAACCGGGCAGACGCGAATCGCCCGTGCCGACGATCGATCTCCCGGTCGGGTTCTTCATGCATGGCCTGTTCGATCACTTCCCCGATCGGTCGCTCGGTGACGGTCAACAGCTCGCGCACACGATACCGGAGCCACTCGATCTCGTTCCGAGCCTGCTGCAACACATCGTCGCCGATCCGATCGAACGTCCGGTAGTAGCTGACTGAGCCCATTATCGCCGCCAACAACAGACTCGCTCCGAGGAGTCTGAGGATCAGCTCGCGATGGACCGGTCCGGTCGACGAGTAATTCATTGTCATGCTGCGCTGCTTCCGGCCAATGTTGGTGGTTGATTCGATCGTGCGGCGCCCACGGCATCCGCACCGACGACAGACGCGGCGATCGAAGCCGATCGTACCTCTGTCAGGGGTATCGCACGGTGCCTATCCGCTCAGCCCGCTCATCCCGGTTTGGGTTCGCGCGTCCGGGCCCTGCAGCCCAGCTGCAGCGCGCCCTTTCCGAACCGCTCCGCGGCGCGATCGATTGTCGCCAGCAGGCGTTCATCGCGTTCGCGCTCGGCGGGACCCTGGAACAGGTCACCCTGCGCCGGGCCGCCGCCCGTCTGCCATTCGCCGATACCGACGCCGATGAGCCGGACCGGTTTTCGAGGCAGCGCGCTGTGCAGGAACAGCGACCAGGCTTCCCGTCGGATCACGCGCTCATCGTGCGTCGGCGTCTGAAGCTTCCGTTGGCGCGTATGGGTCTCGAAGCCGGCGAAACGTACCTTCAACGTCACGACGCTGCCCGACAGCCCCTCGCCGCGCGACGTGGCAGCGACCTCGCCAGCCAGCCCGCGCAGCACATCTCGCAGGGTGCGTTGATCCAGCACGTCGGCTTCGAACGTGGTCTCTTTCGAGACGCTCTTGCGCCTGCGCCCCGGTGTCACCTCGGCGGAGGCGATGCCCTGTGCCTGGGCCTGGAATTCGGCCGCTGCGCTGCTGCCCAGCAGTTGCTCGAGGTATCGCAGCGGGATGCTGCGCAGCTGCGCGACGGTTTCGATCCCGAGGCGCGAAAGGACGTTGTGCGTCCGACGCCCCATGCCGCGCAGGTTGGCCACAGGCATCGGGGAGAGGAACTGCATCACCTGATCGGGCGGGACCACGGTCAAGCCATCCGGCTTTCGGTGTTCGGAACCGAGCTTGGCGATCAGCCGGTTCGGACCGATGCCCACCGATGCGGTAAGGCCGGTCGCTTCGCGTATGCGCGACTTGATCTCCCGGCCGATATCCAGCGGCGATCCCAGCAGTTTCTCGAGCCCGCCCAGGTCCATATAGGCCTCGTCGATCGAGACCGGTTCGACGACCGGGGTGATCGTCGCGAGGACCCGGAAGATCTCGCGCGAGACGCGCGCATACTTCGTCATGTCGGGCCGCAGAAACACCGCATCCGGGCACCGGCGACAGGCCTCTGCGATCGGCATCGCCGAGTGGATGCCGAAGGTCCGCGCACGGTAGTTGGCCGCCGCGACCACGCCGCGTTGACCGGGCAGGGCGCCGACCACGACGGGCCGGTCCCGGTATTCGGGACGGTCACGCTGCTCGACGCTCGCGTAGAAGGCATCGATGTCCGCATGTCCTACCCAGCGTTGACGGTCATCGGTCGACGTCATCGGATCGGCCGATGCGATGCCCGGCTTGCGCCTGCAGAACGGCGAGTGCTGATCATTCCGGCTCCGTGCGGTGGTACGGCATTATCGTAGCAAACCGTGGCCGGGGCTGGCCCGCACGCCGGCGGTGGCATCCTGGGCACTGTGCGATGCCGGCATCCCCTGGACCGGTCGTACCCAGGCCGAGCCCCA
>CBDTXT010000267.1:0-4824 GCA_965364465.1 uncultured Chromatiaceae bacterium | reverse complement strand
GCGCACGTGATGTTCGGTGGACTGACCCACCCGCCGGCGGTGCGCCTCGCCGAACGACTGGTCGCGATTACGCCTGAGGGTCTCGAGCTGGTTTTTTTCGCTGACTCGGGTTCCGTGTCGGTCGAGGTCGCGCTCAAAATGGCAATTCAGTACTGGCATGGCCGTGGGCGTCCCGGCAAGCGACGGTTCGTCGCGCTGCGCAATGGTTACCACGGCGACACCCTGCACGCGATGTCGGTGTGCGATCCGGTGACCGGCATGCACACACTGTTCAGCGACGTGCTGCCACAACAGTTCTTCGTCCCGGCGCCGGCCGGGGGCTTCGACGGGCCGGTCCGTGGTGACGACCTGACGGCGCTGCGCCAGCTGCTGGCCCGACATGCCGACGAGATCGCCGCATTGATCCTCGAGCCGGTGGTGCAGGGCGCCGGCGGTATGCGGTTCTATCCACCCGACTACCTGCGTGCCGCGCGCGAGTTGTGCGATCGCTACCAGGTGTTGCTGATCGCCGACGAGATCGCGACCGGATTCGGACGCAGCGGCAGGTTGTTCGCCTGCGATCATGCCGGCATCGCGCCCGATATACTCTGCCTCGGCAAGGCGTTGACCGGGGGCTACATGACCCTGGCGGCGACGCTGGCGACCCGCGCGGTGGGTGAGACGATCTCGGCCGGCGATCCCGGCGTCTTCATGCACGGGCCCACGTTCATGGCCAATCCGCTGGCCTGCGCAGTCTCGCTGGCCAGTATCGACCTGCTGCTCGAATCACCCTGGCAGGAGCGCGTGACGCGGATCGAGCAACGACTCCGTGAAGGCCTGGCCCCCTGTGCCGCGCTGCCCTGGGTCGCCGATGTGCGGGTGCTCGGTGCGATCGGCGTGGTCGAACTGGTGGCGCCGGTCGACATGCGCAGCGTGCAACCCTTGTTTGTGGAGCAGGGGGTATGGGTACGGCCTTTCGGCCGGCTGGTCTATCTGATGCCGCCGTTCGTGATCGACGATGAAGACCTTGCGATGCTGACCGCGGCTGTATCCGCGGTGGTCGCTGGCCTGTCTGTCGCGGAGGGATACTGTGTCCCGCATACATAGCCAGCGATCCCGGCCGATGTTGCTGCTACGCCCACCGGCGGTGGCGGGTTTCGAAAGCGCGCGGCGGCGCGCTGCGCAGCAGTTCGCTGCACCGCGGCTGCCGCCGAAAACCACCAAACCGATCGGTCGGTCCGATATAATGCCGGGCGAATTCCCATCCTGAGATCACCGCCTCAGCGCACGGTCTCTTCACGTGACCTTTCGTAAGGGTCACCACTGAACACGGAGATGCTGCAGCATGCCTGTCGTTACCCTTCCCGATGGCTCCAGCCGGAGCTATGACCTACCCGTTACCGTCGCCGAGATTGCAGCCGACATCGGCCCCGGTCTCGCCAAGGCCGCACTGGCCGGCAAGGTCGACGGACATATGGTCGACACGTCCCACACCATCGATGGTGACGCGGAACTGGCGATCATCACCGGCAAGAGCGAGGAAGCGCTGGAACTGATCCGTCACGATGCCGCGCATGTGATGGCGCAGGCGGTTCAGGAACTGTTTCCCGGGACGCAGGTCACCATCGGGCCGGCCATCGAAGACGGTTTCTATTACGATTTCGCGCGCGAAGAGCACTTCACGCCCGCCGATCTGCAGAAGATAGAGGACCGCATGCGCGAGATCGTCGGGCGCGACCTGCCGATCCAGCGTGAGGTCTGGGACCGCGAAGAGGCCAAGCAGACCTTCGCCGGGATCGGCGAGGCGTACAAGGTCGAGATCATTGACGACATCATCCCGGAAGGTGAGGCGGTCTCGATCTACCGTCAGGGTGAATGGTTCGACGTCTGCCGTGGTCCGCACCTGCCGAGCACCGGCAAGCTGCCCAAGGCCTTCAAGTTGATGAAGCTGGCCGGTGCCTATTGGCGCGGAGATTCCAGCAATCCGATGTTGCAGCGCATCTATGGTACCGCCTGGCGCGACAAGAAGGAGCTGAAGGCCTACCTGCACCAGCTGGAAGAAGCCGAGAAGCGCGACCATCGCAAGATCGGCAAGGCACTCGACCTGTTTCACGCGCAGGATGAGGCGCCGGGCATGGTCTTCTGGCACCCGCATGGCTGGACCATCTACCTCGCGGTGCAGCAGTACATCCGTGACAAGCTGCGTGACCACGGTTACCAGGAGGTCCACACGCCGCAGGTGATCGACCGTTCGCTGTGGGAGCGATCCGGCCATTGGGAGAAGTTTCGCGACGATATCTTCGTCACCGAGACCGAAGACCGCGTGTACGCGATCAAGCCGATGAACTGTCCGGCGCATATCCAGATCTACAACCACGGCCTGAAGAGCTATCGTGATCTGCCGTTGCGCCTGGCTGAATTCGGCTCCTGCCACCGCAACGAACCGTCCGGCACGCTGCATGGCCTGATGCGGGTGCGCAATTTCGTACAGGACGATGCCCACATCTTCTGCACCGAGGACCAGGTCCTGGGCGAGGTGCTGGCGTTCACCGACCTGTTGTTCGAGGTGTATCGCGACTTCGGCTTTGACGATGTGTTGGTCAAGTTGTCCACGCGTCCGGAAAAACGTGTTGGATCAGATGCAGTATGGGATAAAGCTGAGAAATCACTTGAAGATGCGCTGAACGCCCGCGGGCTGGATTGGGCGCTGCAGCCGGGGGAGGGGGCCTTCTATGGACCCAAGATCGAGTTCTCGCTGCGTGACTGCCTGAATCGGGTCTGGCAGCTGGGCACCATCCAGCTCGATTTCTCGATGCCCGAGCGCCTCGGCGCGACGTACATCGCCGAGGACAACAGCAAGCAGGTGCCGGTGATGCTGCACCGCGCGATCCTGGGTTCGATCGAGCGCTTCATCGGAATCCTGATCGAACACCATGCGGGCGCATTTCCGTTGTGGCTGGCCCCGGTTCAGGCGGTGGTGATGAATATTACCGACCGGCAGGCCGCGTTTTGCGAAGATGTGGTGAAAAGCCTTCAGGATAAAGGCTTTAGGGTCGATTTGGACTTGAGAAACGAAAAGATCGGGTTTAAGATCCGCGAGCACACATTGCAGCGCACGCCCTACCTGCTGGTGGTTGGTGATCGCGAGATGGAGAGCCGCAGCGTCGCGGTACGGACGCGCGGCGGTGAGGATCTTGGATCCATGCCCCTCGACGAGCTGATCCAGCGGCTCACGACTGAGGTGGCGGAGCGCGCATGATGTGAAGCCCCGGGGTACGGCCGAGCAGGCCAGCAACCGCCGGGGGTTTTGGCTCCGGACGAACATAAAGCACCGACCACTGTCGGTGCTTTCTTTGTTGTCCGGGACTTGGTGACTTGGAGGAAACCGGCTATCGCCAGACAACCCGAGAAGCGGAATCGCCTGAACGGCGAGATCACCGTGCGACAGGTGCGCCTGATTGGCCACGACGGAGAACAAGTAGGCATCGTATCGATCGAAGAGGCGATGGCTGCGGCCGAGACGGTCAGCATGGACCTGGTCGAGATTCAACCGAACGCGGAGCCCCCGGTATGCCGGGTCATGGACTACGGCAAGTTCGTGTTCGAGCAGAAGAAGCAGAAACAGGAAGCGCGTAAGAAGCAGAAACAGGTGCAGGTCAAAGAGGTGAAATTCCGTCCCGGCACCGACATCGGCGACTACCAGGTGAAATTGCGCAACCTGCATCGATTCCTCGAAGAGGGCGACAAGGCCAAGGTGACCATGCGTTTCCGCGGCCGCGAACATGCGCACCGCGAGCGCGGCCTGGAACTGTTGGAGCGGATCGAGAAGGACCTGGAGGAGGTCTCGCAGGTCGAGCAGCGCCCGATGATGGAGGGGCGCCAGATGGTGATGGTGCTCGGTCCGAAACGGGGCAAATAGCCGAAACCGAAAGACATGTGCGGACTTCTACTGATGAAGCCGCGAGGCGGTCGGGCCAACGGGCATTGCCTGGGTCGCCTCATTCGAAACCCTTGCAATGAAAGGAGAGAAAAATGCCGAAGATCAAAACGAATCGTGGTGCTGCGAAACGCTTTCGGATTACCGCCGGCGGCGTCAAGCGCAATCAGTCTCACCGTCGTCACATCCTGACGAAGAAGTCGACCAAGCGTAAGCGTCAACTGCGTTCGCCCTCGATGCTGCACAAGCATGATGTGGCCGCCGCGCGCCGCATGATCCCTTACGCCTGATAACGAGGAGACTGAACCATGCCAAGAGTAAAACGTGGTGTGCAGGCGCACGCCAAGCACAAGAAAGTCCTGAAGTCGGCCAAGGGTTACTACGGCGCGCGTAGCAAGGTCTACCGTGTCGCGAAGCAGGCGGTCATCAAGGCCGGCCAGTACGCCTATCGCGACCGCCGGGTCAAGAAGCGCGAGTTTCGTGCGCTGTGGATTCAGCGCATCAATGCCGGTGCGCGGATGTGCGACATGAGCTACAGCCGCTTCATCGATGGCCTGAACAAGGCAGGGATCGAGGTCGATCGCAAGATGCTGGCGGATATCGCCGTTCACGACATGCCGGCATTCGAGCAACTCGCAGAGAAGGCGAAAGCGGCCCTCGCGAGCTGATTGCCGCGGTCGGGTGGAATGCCCGGCATGGGTGATGACGCAAAAGGGGAAAGCCGGTGTGGTCTTTCCCCTTTGTCTTGGGAAAAGGCAATGTCCTGGCAGAGACCCGTCGGGCACAGCCCGACCTACTTGCTGCGGGCGGACATCGGTGTTTCGTAGGGCAGTCGGGCACAGCCCGACCTACCTTGCTGCGGCCGGACATCGGTGTTTCGTAGGGCAGGCTGTGCCTGCCGAGAACAA
>CBDTXT010000266.1:0-4825 GCA_965364465.1 uncultured Chromatiaceae bacterium | reverse complement strand
GTCGAAGTGGATCAGCCGCTGCACCTGAGCGTATCCGACGGCAACTCGCCGAACAGCTTACGGTAATCGCGAGCAAACTGCCCCATGTGCCAGAATCCCCAGGCATTGGCCACGTCCATCACGCGACAACTGGACGCTTGCGCAGTCCTCAAGGCTCGGTGCGCGCCGTACAACCGTTGGCCGCACAGGTAGGTCTTTGGCGTCATGCCCAGTTCGCGTCTGAACAGGTTTTGCAGCGTGCGCTCGGATACCCGCGCGACAGCGCACAGATCCGCAACCCGCAGCGGGGTATCGGCATGGCCGTCGACGTAATCCAACAGCTGCCCGAGCTTGCGCCGGTTCCCCGCCCGCGCATCCCTCTCCGGCGTCGGTGTGCCGCCGCCCAGAACCCGCATCAGCGCGGACAGCGTCTCGTCCTCGATATCCGCGATGACCTGTCCACAACCACCGTCACCACTGTTGGCGACGGCTGCAGACAGTCTTTTCGAGAGGCTGCGCAGGCCATCCAGTGTCCCTGGCGGTGCAGGTGTGATGGTCTCAGCGCCCAGGTCGTTGGCCGGCACCCCCGCTTCGCCCAGTGCGGCGTATCGGTCGAGTAATGCCTGCGGGACACTGACGGTCGTCACAGCGAACCCCGGCCGGCTCACCGCATGCAGCTCGCCATTGGTCGGGAAGGTCAGCAGGGAATTCCGGTCGACCGGACGACCAAACCAGCGCATCTCCGAGCAGTCGGCATCGGGGATCGCAAAGGTGCGCATACCGGCAGGCGTCGCCCCCCGTTGGTCGACGTGGCATCCGAACCGTACGCTCGAAACGAGTAGAGAACCGAGCTGCGCCTGCAACAACTCCGAGGCGGACCGGGGACTGTCGAGCTGGCGGAAGTCCAGCTGCCAGGCAACTGCCATTTGCGCCAGTTCCTCGAAGCTGTCGAAACGTCGCCCGAACAACATGCCGGGCTTGCTGATCGCACTCATAACCTTGGCCCTCGAGGGGGTAAAACTGCGGATTTTTGATGTTATTGCTCTCGAGTTTAAGTAATCCTTTTGCGGGCTTGCAATCGCCCGCTGTGGGGTAGTGACGCCCGCAGCAGACAGGTTCGACACCTCTGATGGAGAGAATATGACTAGGAATCATGTGCTTCGAAGCTTATGTTCAGCCCTGCCGCTGATCGGCTTCACGATGACGGCGAGCGCGGCCGACATCGTCCAGGACGCCGAGTATTATGTCCTTGCGGCCCAGAATGGCGAGAAATGGGCTGCCGAAGACAAGGCCCTGGATCAGAAACTGGCGGAACTGAGAGAGAAACACGGCCGGCCACCAAACCTGATCCATGTCATGTGGGATGACACCGCTTACGGTGACATCGGTATACCGGCGATCCAGAAAGTGCGCGGACTCGACACCCCGAACCTGAACCGGATGGCCGACGAAGGGATGTTGTTCACCCGGATGTACACCGAGGTAGGATGCACGCCGAGCCGTGCCGCATCCGCAACCGGTCGCCTGGCCGTGCGCAGTGGCATGTACAACATCGGCATGCTGCTCGAAAGCCACGGCATGCGCGGCGAGGAGGTCACCATTGCGGAGGTGCTCTCCGAGGCGGGTTACGCGACGGCATTCCACGGCAAATGGCATCTGGGTGATATCGAGGAAAGCTATCCCCACAACCAGGGCTTCGACGAGGCCTTCTTTACCGGATACAACCAGATCCTGTCGCTCAACACGGAGCTCGCCGAAGGTGCCAATGCCTCGATGGGACTGTTCGAGGACATGTTGCCGCCGGATCCCTACAAGCTGGACGACACCTTCATCACCAAGGGCTGGGTGCAGATCGCCGAGGGCAAAAAGGGCGAACTGGCCCGTCAGTGGGGCGACAACAGCCACGAAAACTACATGAAGATCGACCCGGAGGCGCAAAAGCGCACCCTGGAGTTCATCGAGCGCAACGCGAAGGCTGGAAAACCCTTCTACGTCGCCAACTGGCCGAATCTGACCAGCTTCATCCCCAATCCAAAAAAATGCTCTGCTTCGAGGAGCATTCTGCAGGATGGCTTGCAGTGCAATATCGACCCGTTCATCGGGGCGATCATGGCCAAGCTCGAAGAACTCGGGATCGCTGAGAACACCCTGGTGGTCGCGATGGCCGACAACGGACCGATGACACACAATCCCCCGCCGGGACTCGGCATGGCCGAGACCATCTTCCGCGGCGGCAAGGGCGACTTCCTCGAAGGTGGTGTGCGTGTGCCGGCCCAGGCCTGGTGGCCGGGGGTGATCGAGCCCGGCCAACTGGCTGGTGACATCATTCATGAGACGGATCTGTTCACCACCTTTGCCCGTCTCGCCGGGGCCATGGAACACATCCCGACCGACCGCGTGATCGACGGCATCGACCAGACCTCGCTGCTGATCAACGGCGATACCCATAGCCGCCGTGACCACGTCTTCATCTATGCGGGACCGCGACTCGGGGCGACCGTGAAGGGCAACTACAAACGCCACTGGATCTCACCGGACCCGGTCGGCGAGGCCAGCGGTATCCCAGCGGCGTTCTATTTCCTGCCGGCGGATCCGCGCGAGAACACCCCGATGCTGACCAATCTCATCCACCTCAAGCGCCCGTTCAACCGCATGAAGCTGCGCCACGACCTGTGGAAAAAGAAGTATCCGGATGTACAGGAGGTGCACGGTATCCCGTGGACCGGCCTGGCAGATCCCTCGCCAGAGATCGAGGCGCTGGCCAAGCCACAGATGGACATCAGCAAGCTGCCGTTCGACCCACTGGAGTACATCGAGCATCTGGATCAGATCCCGTTCGACAGGAGCATGAACCCGGGATTGGGTAACTAGACTGCGTATCTTTCGATCGTGCGAACCGCCCACCGAGGCGGTTCGCCTTTTCTTGGCCAAGTAGCGGGGCTCTGAGAGTAACCGAACTTACCAAGCAGCCCACTAGCACGGAGAAATCGGCGATGCCCGCCAAACGATTGCGACAACTCGCTTCTGTGAAATCCCTTCTGGTCACGCTGCCCGTGCTGCTGCTTGCGAGCGGCGCGCTGGTTGCAAAGCCGTCTGACAGGGATATCCGACTGGTACTGCAGATCACCATCGATGGCCTGAGGGGTGATCTGCTGGACCGCTATCAGAGCGGCTTTGGAAACGACGGGTTTCGCGCTCTGCTGCGTGGGGGCACCGTCTATACCAATGCGCAATACCAGCATGCCAACACCGAGACCATCGTTGGCCACACCACACTGGCCACCGGCGCCTTCCCCTCACGGCACGGCATGATCGGTAACGTGTGGTTCGACCGCGAGGCCGGCGAACTCGCCTACAACATCGAAGATGCCGCCGCCCCACTGTTGCCCAGTCGAGATCAGGGTTCCAACGGAGACCAGGTCGATCCCGCGCAGCAGCTGGCCCGCACCAAGGGGCGCTCACCGGCGGCGATACTGGTGCCAACCCTCGGAGACGGACTGAAGGCCTACTACGCTGGCCGCTCCAAGGTCTTCGGGGTGTCCGGAAAGGATCGCAGCGCGGTGGCAATGGCGGGTCGAACCGGCAAGGCGTTTTGGTTTTCCACCGACAACGGTGATTTCATTACCAGCCGTCATTACTACGACGCATACCCGGACTGGGCGCGCGCCTGGAATGAACAACGCAAGGCAGAACAGTACGCCGGCGGCCATTGGGAGTTGTCGTCGGCGGTCTCCAGCTATCGATTGGGCGAGCAGGATGATCGCCCCTACGAGGTGGACCTGAAGGGGTACGGGCGTACCTTTCCGCATCGTTTCGGCGAGGCCGGCAGTAAGCTGTTGTACACGCAGCTGCTGGTCAGCCCGGTCGGCGATCAACTGGTGCTCGATTTCTCCAAGGCCCTGATCGAGGGCGAGCAGCTGGGTCGCGACCCGATACCGGACTACCTCTCGATCAGCTTCTCCGCGGTGGATGCGGTCAACCATTTTTTCGGGCCGTCGAGCCTGGAAAATGAAGCGGTCGTTCGTCGGCTCGACAGCACCCTGGCAGAGCTGTTCAGTTTTATCGATGCCACCGTCGGTCTCGGCCATACCCTGGTGGTACTGTCAGCGGACCATGGGATGGCGGACATGCCCGAGTACATGACCGAACTCGGCTACGCAGCAGGCCGCCTCGTCCCGGCGGAGATCGTCGCGGCGGCCAACCAGGCCGGAGAGCAGCTCGGTATCGATGAGCTCGTGCGCTTTTTCTACCGCCCCTATCTGTATCTCAATGAGGACAAGATCGCTGCCGCGAAACTTGACCCCGCGCTTGTGGAGCAGGCCGTTGCCGATGCGCTGACCGGTTTCAACGGCATCCATCTGGCGGTGTCGACAAAGAGTCTGGCCACACGAAAAGGCAATCCCTTGCGCGAACAGGTTCGGCGCAACCAGCATGTCAGCCGCTCCGGTGATATCTACATCATCCAGGAGCCCTACTGGTTTCTTTTCGATGAAGGACCGATTGCCGGCATGCACGGCTCGCCCTGGCGCTATGACACGCATGTGCCGGTCATATTCTCGGGCCCCGGCATCGCGGCGCAACGGGTCGATCGACCCGTCCACCCAGTCGACGTCGCGCCGACCATCGCGGCATACCTGGGGATGACCCCTCCCGCCGCCGCGCAAGGCACGCCCTTGAAGGAAGTGCTCAAGTAGCAGGATGCCGATCTGCGCGAGGCCAGTCACACCGCGACAGCCAGAGGGCCGACGCTGGACCGGGACAGTTCAGTTCGGCATGCCAGTCCCCTGCATGCGGTGGCAGTGAACAAGGGCCAGGTCGAACAAGACCGCGGGCTTGTCGAGGCGAT
>CBDTXT010000265.1:0-4834 GCA_965364465.1 uncultured Chromatiaceae bacterium | reverse complement strand
AATAGGGCACCGCACCACGCCCCGCATCGACCGTCGAGGGAAGTAACGTGGGGGAAGCTCGCGTTGAGCCAATCGACGATGCCGCGGGTAGACCGGAAATTCACCGCAAGGGTCAGCGGTGTCAGCTGCAACTGGCCGATGCCGCGCTCACGAGCCTGCAGGTACAGGCCGACCTCGGCCTCGCGGAAGCGGTAGATCGACTGCATCGGGTCCCCCACCGCGAACAGTGTGCGGCCGTCGCCTTCTTGCCAGCCTGCGGTCAACACCTCGAGCAGCCGGTACTGACTGCTCGAGGTGTCCTGGAACTCGTCGACCAGCAGGTGCCGCAGGCGATAGTCCAGCATCAACGCAAGGTCCGTGGGTCGTTCCGGGCTGCCGAGGGCGTGCAGCGCCCGCAGCTGTACCTCGGGGAAATCGACCGCGCCGTGCGCCTGGAACACCAGCCGCAGTTCCGCGGCTGCGTGCAGTAGCACCGCGAACAGGCTGGTCAGCAGCGTGCGCTGCTCGTGGTCCAGGCCGCGCTGCGGCAGCAGGCGCAGCCCGGCCCAGGCCGCCCGCAGTTCGGGCCGTTCGGCAAGGGTCTCGGCCAGCGCCGCGATGGCCAACTTGGCCTGCTGACGCTGTGCCTTGGTCGCGGCGTCGATGCGCTTCTCGCTCGGCGCCGGAAAACCCAGCTTGGCGTCCCAGCGCTTGCGCACGCCGCCCTGCGCACTGGTCAGCAACTCGCACAAACCGCGCCAGGCGGGCAGGTCGTGCCAGCTACAGTCCGGTATGTCCTGCCTGTCGCGCCAGGCCGCGAGTGTGTCAGGCTTGGAAGGATCCGGCGCATCCAGGTGGGCCGCGGCCTGCCGCGCGATCTGCACGAGCTGGTGCAACCAGTCTGGGGCGCAGTCCCGGCGCAGCCGCTCGAGGTGGGCGCTGATCGCTTCGTCCAGCGCGGCCTCCAGTTCGTCTGCGGTCGGTGGCGCCAACGTGTGGCCGAGCCACTGGTCGCGTCTGGCGAGCATGCTGCAGAGCAGACCCTCGAGCTGCCCCTGGCGGTTGTCCAGGTGCACGAGCAGGCGTTCGAGGTGCGGCCCGAGCACTGGGTCCTCGAGTTGGCGCAACGTCGCGCGCGCGGCATCGCGATAGTGCGGTTCCGGCTTCTCGGTTGTCGCCGGTGCTGCGCCGAGTTCGCTCAGCAACGGCATCTGGCGCGCCAGCGCATGACTCAGGCTGTCGAAGGTCTGAATACGCAGCCGGTTCGGGTTGCGCCGGATCTGCCAGTCGTGCGCCGCGTCGCCGGCGAGCGCGGCGCGCGCGAGCTGCCAGGTCATTCGGCGGTGCGGTTCTCCGGGTTCCGGGTCGGACGCGCCGGCCAGCGCGGCGACGATGCGGTTGCGCATCTCGGCCGCGGCCTTGCGCGTGAACGTGATCGCGCAGATCTCTTCCGGGTTGTCCACCGCGGCCAACAGGGCGAGGTAACGTTGGGTCAGCAGCTCGGTCTTGCCCGAACCTGCCGGTGCCTGCACGATGAACGAACCGCGGATGTCGAGTGCGCGGGTACGCTGCCCGGCATCGGCCGCGTGCGGCTCAGTCACCGTCCTGCCCCGACAACATTTCCTGCACCCTGCACAGTGCGCCGAACGGGCAGTACCCACAGGCCTGCTGCGACGGGGTCGGGTCGGCGCGCCCCGCGCAGATCTCCCGTGCGAGCCCGTTCAGCGCATGGCCCCAGTGGGCCAGCAGCGACTGCCAGTCGGCCCCCTCCGCGGCTTCGCCCGGCGTGTCGACGCCGGGGGCGAAGTCCGGGTCGCGACTGAGCCCGACAAAGCGGCAGCCCTTGTCTTCGCCGCGCACGCGCGCGAGCAGTGCGGCACTGATCGTGTCGCCCGCATGCAGGCAGTAGAGCGGCACCTGCGGTTCGCTGACACGTTCGTCGAACCAACCCTCCATGCTGACGTTCCGCCCGGTCTTGTAGTCGATGACAGCGAGGCTGCCGTCGGCCAGCCGGTCGACGCGGTCGGCCCGGGTCGTAAGGCGCAGTGCGCCGAGCATGACGACCTGGTCGCGTTCCAGCGCCGCTACGCTGAACGGTGCACTGCGCCCGCGCTCGAGCTCGAGCCAGTCGCAGACCTGACGAACTAGGCGCGCGCCCTCGAGCGCGCAAAAGCGCGGCGTGAAGAGGTCCGGGCGCCGGCGGCCGAGGTCGGCCAGCGTCTGTGCGGCCAACGGTTCGACCCGTGCCTCGAGTGCCGCGCGGTCGAGTTGCGCAAGCGCGGCCGAATCACCGAGTGACTGCCAGATGCGCTGCAATAGTTCGTGCACCAGTTTGCCGGCCAGCGCGCCATCGACTGCGAACGCGGGCTCGTCGAGCGGTTGCGCCGCGAGCCGAAAGCGTGCGACCGCCTGGAACGGGCAGTTCGCCTGCGCGCCGAGCAGCGCGGCGCCGCCTTGTACCTCCGGCCCGGCGCCGCTGGCCGCGGCGTCCGGTAGCGGTTCGCGGCGGTTGGTGACCGCGCAGACTGTGCGCAGTTCGCCCGTCGCGCCGCCAGCGATGTCTCCGGCCGCGATCTGATCTAGGTCGCGCTGTGGCCAGTCCTGCACCAGCGGGCTGGGCTGCTGTTCGCGCTCGCCCGCTGCGTGCGCATGGCTCGCGATCACCAGTGGCGCGCTGCCCGCCAGCCGCTCCAGCAGGGCGGTGGCGAACGCGAGTTCGCGTTCCGCGGAGGCATGCGGCATACCCAGTTCACGTTGCAACTGGGCGGGCAGCAGCGGGTCCGGCCGTGGTGCGGGGGGCCAGTACTGAGCGTGCATCCCGAGCAGCCACAGCGCGTCGAAGCGCATCCCTGCCGCCTCGAGGGGGCCGAGTATCTGGATCGGCGCCGGCGTCGACTCCGGCTGGAACACTGTATCGTTGGCGAGTGCGCGCAGTTGCCCGACCGCAGCGCCGAGGTCCATGCGCGGGCGGACCTTGCCGAGCGCCGCGAGTTCGCTCAACAGCCGTCGCATGCGCTCATGCTGCTGATACTCGCGACTGTCGAGCGCAAGGTCACCGGGCCAGCCGAGCGTGGAGAGCAGCGCCTGCAGCTGGCCGGCCCAACGGCTCGGTGTATCGTGTTCCGGCAATTCCCGGCGACGCTCCGCGAGCCCCTCGAGGCGCTGCGCGAGCCCCTCGAAGCGCTGCGCGAACTCCGGGCAGTGCCGCGGGTCACCGGGCGCGGACTGGCTCGCGCGCTGCCGCAGCCGGTGCCGCCCTATCCGCGGCAGGCCGTCCCGGCGCAACGTCGCGTCGAGCAGGGCGCGTGCCTCCCACTCGGTCGAATGGCCGCCGATGAACGGGCTGCGCAGGATCTGTCCTATCGCATGCAGCGGTAACTCGCCGCACATCAGATCGAGCGCGCTCAGCGCGTCGGCTACCAGCGCACATTCGCTCAGCGGTTCGCCGAGCGAGATATTGAACGGCGCTGGCTGGCCGGCATCGAGATACGCAGCCGGCGCGACGATCTCGGTGAAGACGCGTTCCAGGTCGCGACGACGCTGCGAGATCTGTGCCGATACGATCGCGACGCGGGGTGGGTCGGGTTGCCGCAGCCGCTCGCGCGCCCAGCGAGCAGCCAGGCGGATCTCGGCCTCGTCGTCGGCGGCCTCGACGCGCTGCGGGTGCGCCGGGCCGGGCTCGTCCCGGTGCGCGATGATCTCGCAGCCGATCTCCGTCATGTGCTCGAAAAGCGACTGCTGGGCCGGCGACAGGCTGTCGAAGCCGCTGTGCACCAGGCGCGACGGGGCCTCGAGTGCGTGCTGCTCGAAGGCGACGAGGATCAGTGCCGGCAGATGGGCCGCGCTGAGCAGGCCGCGCGCCTCCAGCGCCGCGTCGAAGGCGACCTGCCAGCGCAGGAAGGTCGCGGTCTCTTCACCGCCCAGTGTCGCCAGCGGATAGCGCGCCAGGCGCCAGTCATGCAGCAGCGCATACGCGCTGCGCGCGGACTCGGCCGCTGCGGCCGGACGCAGCAGCTGGCCTGTCGCCTTGTCGCGCTCGATCACCTCCTGCCAGAGCAGTCTTTCCTGGGTGGTGTCGAGCAGGTCGCGTTCCGTGAATCCGGCGTCGAGCAGCCGGGCATAGTGACGCCGCAGCCAGGCGCCCCAGGGCAGGATGTCCGCGCTCGGCCAGACACGCCGCCCGGCGGCCGCCTGCGAGTCGTCGTAACGACGGCGCAGCTCGGCCGCTAGTCGATTGTTGACGGTCAGCAGTGTGCTGTCGCCATCCAGCGCATGCAGTGTCCAGCTCACGGTGCGGCGGGCAATTCCTGGTTCGGTCGGACAAGGCTACCAGAGGACGCCGTCGCTTTGTGCGCAGCCCTCGAGGATACGGACGCGCGCCGGGTCGAGGCCGACCACCACCGGGTCGCCGGCCTGCAGTGCCGGTGGCGCGCCGGCACGCGGCAGCTCCATCCACAGGGTGCTGCCGGAAAGGTCGATCGCATAGCGCAAGCGGTCGCCAAGAAACTCCCGTTGCTCGACTCGCCCGGCGAACCGGATCTGGTCGCCGAACGGCGCCTGGTCTGCTTCGACGATGTGCAAATCCTGCGGGCGGAACATCGCAACGCCGGTGCGCGCACGCTTTACCGGGTGGTCGAACAGCGGGATGAGCATGCCGTTGTGCGTGCGGAACAGCGCCTGCTCGCCCACGTACTCGATTTCACCGTCCAACAGGTTGACGCTGCCCGTTGCGGCCGCGACCCGGCGATTGCACGGCGCATCGTACAGTTCGCGCGGCGTCCCGAGTTGCTGCAGCTCGCCCTGGTGTATCACCGCGATACGGTCAGCGACGCGAATCGCCTCGTCGCGCTCCGGC
>CBDTXT010000264.1:0-4855 GCA_965364465.1 uncultured Chromatiaceae bacterium | reverse complement strand
CGGACTGCCAGATCTTTCAGCGCCCCCGCCGCTAGCCATCGGGGCCCTCGATCAGAATCGCGCGAAAATCGTTCACATTGGTCAGCGTCGGCCCGGTGATCAGCGCATCCTTCAGTGCCCCGAAAAAGCCGTGACCATCGTTGTTGGCGAGCGATTCGTTGGGGTTGATCCCGAGCCGCCACGCACGTTCCAGCGTCGACGGTGTGAGTCGGGCACCGGCAATCTCCTCGACACCGTCGACCCCGTCGGTGTCGCCGGCAACGGCGTAGATGCCCGGTTGGCCTTTCAGCGCCAGCGCGAGGGACAGCAGGAACTCGACATTGCGGCCACCACGACCGTTCCCGCGCAGCGTGACTGTGGTCTCGCCCCCGGACAGCAACACGCAGGGCGGCTCGAATGGCATCCGGTGTCGCGCGACCTGCAGTGCGATGCCGGCGAGGACCTTGCCCGCATCACGCGCCTCGCCCTCGATACTGTCACCCAGGATGTATGCCGGTATGTCAGCCCTGGCCGCGACCTCGGCGGCGGCCTCGAGGGCCATCTGGGGCGTCGCGACGAGGTAGGTTTCCACGCCGGCGAGCCGTCGGTCGCCGGGCTTGATGGTCTCGCTGCGGCCGCTCTCGAGTAACTGGCGCGCGCCAGCGGGCACCGTAACCCGGTAGCGGTCGATGATCTCCAGTGCGTCGTCGCAGGTCGTCGGGTCGCCGACCGTCGGCCCGGAGGCAATGTCTGCCGGATCGTCGCCGGGCACATCGGAGATCAGCAGGTTGATGACCCGAGCCGGGTGGCACGCTGCCGCCAGGCGCCCGCCCTTGATGGCCGACAGGTGTCGGCGCACGCAATTCATCTCCGAGATCGACGCGCCGCAACGCAGCAGTTCGCGATTGATTGCCTGTTTGTCCGCAAGGGTCAGGCCTGGCAGCGGCATCGGCAACAGCGCCGAACCGCCGCCCGAGATCAGGCACAGCACCAGATCATCGGCGGTCAGGCCGTCCACGCGTTCGAGCATGCGCTGCGCGGCCCGCAGGCCCGCGTCGTCTGGTACCGGGTGCGCGGCTTCGACGATCTCGACCGAATCACAGGCGACCTTGTAACCGTAACGGGTGACGACCAGGCCGTCGAGCGGGCCTTGCCAATGCCTCTCCACGGCGCGGGCCATCGCCGCAGAGGCCTTGCCCGCACCGATGACGAGCACCCTGCCCTGCGGCTTGGCCGGCAGCAAGCGCGGCACACAGACCGCCGGCTGGGCGGATTCAATCGCGGCATCGAACATCTGCCGCAGTAATTTTTCAGGAGAGACAGGCATCGAGCCGCACTAACGGGTCCGCGATCAGGGCTTGGCGACTTCGAAGTCGGCCAGGGTTTCCAGTGCCCGAACCATCGCTGAATGATCCCAGCCGGCACCGCCGTGCGCGGCGCAGGCATTGAACAGTTCCTGTGCGGTCGCGGTGTTCGGCAAGGCGACGCCGAGTTCGCGCGCATTACTGAGTGCCAGGTTGAGGTCTTTCTGGTGCAACGCGATCCGAAATCCGGGATCGAAGGTGCGATTGATCATGCGTTCACCATGGACCTCGAGGATCTTTGATGAGGCGAAGCCGCCCATCAAGGCCTCTCGCACCCGCGCCGGGTCGGCGCCCGCCTTGGCTGCGAACAGCAGGGCCTCGGCAACCGCCTCGATATTCAGCGCGACGATGATCTGGTTGGCCACCTTGGCCGTCTGACCGTCACCGTTGGCGCCAACCCGTGTGATGTTCTTGCCCATCAGTTCGAACAGTGGCTTGACGCGGTCGAACGTATCCTGGCTTCCACCGACCATGATCGACAGGGCCGCGTTCCTGGCGCCAACCTCGCCACCGGATACCGGGGCATCCAGATACTCGCAGTCCAGCGCATTGATGCGCCGGGCGAAGTCCTTGGTTGCCACCGGTGAGATCGAACTCATGTCCACCACGATCTTGCCCGCGGAAAGCCCGGCGGCCACGCCATTTGGTCCGAACAGGACCGCATCGACATGTGGCGTATCCGTGACCATCAGGAATACGACATCGGCCTCTGCGGCCACTTCGGCCGCGTTGCCGCAGCGAGTTCCGCCGGCATCGATCAGTTCCTGGGGAACGCCCGAACGGCTGTGCAGAAACACCTGGTGGCTGGCGCTGATCAGATGGCCGGCCATCGGCGTACCCATGATACCCAGACCAATGAATCCCAGTTTGCTCACATGCGTTCTCCATAATGCTATTGATGGTGTCAGCGACACGCTACGGCTGCGCGCCGTAGCGGCCCGAGACAGATTAGCAGACGGCAGGGCAAAGCAAGGCCCACAACCGGCCAGCATCCCCTCGCCTACAGTCGGCGTCCAGCAGATTGCCTTCACAGGGCCGCTGGGATAGCTTCCGATCTGATCCCATCGCGCTGAGTGTCCGCACCGTATGCTCTACCTGCCCGCTGAATTCCCGCAAGACCCCGGCCTTTGCTATCTGAACCATGCGGCCGTCGGCCCCTGGCCCCGGCGAACCGCCCAAGCGGTCGCGAACTTCGCGCAGCAGAACATGACCCACGGCGCGGAAGACTATCCGGCCTGGCTGAAGGTCGAACAGCGCCTGCGCGAGCGCCTCGCGCGGCTGATCAATACCCCGGATCCCAATGACATTGCGCTGGTCAAGAATACCTCCGAGGGGCTGTCGATCATAAGCCAGGGTCTCGACTGGCGTGACGGCGACCAGGTGATCGGGCTGCACGGCGATTTCTGTTCGAACGAGATGGTCTGGGAGATGCTGCGCGACCGGGGCGTGGTTTATCGGCCGGTCGACGCGCTGCAGGCAGCGGATCCGGAGGGTGCGTTGATCGCGGCGCTGTCCGGCCGGGCGCGTCTGCTGGCGATAAGCACCGTGCATTTTGCGACCGGTTACCGATTTGACTTGGAGCGTCTGTCCGCGGCTTGCCAGGCACACGGCGTGTTGCTTTCGGTTGACGGCATACAGAGCCTCGGTGCTGCGCGCTTCGACCTCGAGAGGGTGCCGGCAGATTTCGTGACCTCGGGGGGTCACAAATGGCTGCTCTCGCCAGAGGGTCTCGGTTTTCTGTACTGCCGCCCCTCGCTGCGCGAGGCGCTGGCGCTGCACCAGTTCGGCTGGGCGATGCGCGATGCCCCGTATGCGTTCGAAAGCGACACCTGGTCACCGGCGCGAACGGCACGCCGCTTCGAATCCGGCACGCCGAACATGATCGGGATCCATGCGATGGATGCAAGCCTCAGCCTGTTCGAGGAGATTGGCGCTGCCACGGTCGAGGAACGCCTGGCGAGTCGGGTCGCGCTCCTGGAATCTGGGCTGCACACCCTGCCTGAGATCGACATCGTGACGCCCGCGGACGCGCAAAAACGCGTCGGCATCCTCACGTTTCGGCACCCGAGGATCAAAGGCAGCGAACTGCACGCCGCGTTGATGAGACAGCGCGTGATCTGTGCCGGACGTGCGGGCGGCGTCCGCCTCGCCCCGCATTTCTACACACCCGATGCTCAATTGGAACGTGCGCTCGACACGATTAGGCGAACGATCCAAGATATCTGATTCACCGTACAATTACATGATATTAAAAGGAATTAAGAATACGCAGAATGTCGGCGGGACTGATATGAATCGCCGAATATAGTATAAGCAAGGGGACGATCCGAAAAGTCGTTTCGGGAAGCAGTTCCGGGCGGATCCGGATTCAGGGAGTTGGCGGGCAGCAAGAGACGCCGGGTCGTGATTCGAACAAGGAGACGGATCGATGTCGAATGAACAACGCCCCATCACGATGGACGATGCCCCTACGCTTGCCGACCTGTTCAACGAACGCTGCCGTCGAACCCCCGATGGGCTCGCCTATGTGCAATACCAGGACGACGCGTGGCAGCGCTTCACCTGGACGCAGACCCGGCATGAGGTTGCGCGGTGGCAGGCGGCGATGGTCGCCGACGGGCTGCAGTCGGGTGAGCGCGTTGCGATCATGTGCCGCAACAGTCGCGAGTGGATCATCTGTGACCAGGCGGCACAGGGTCTGGGGCTGGTAACTGTCCCGGTCTACACCAACGACCATGCCGAAAACATCGCCTGGATCCTGTCCGATTCGGGGGCCAGCATGCTGCTGCTGGGCAGCATCGCGCAATGGAAAGCGTTGTCTGGCCTGCATCAGCAACTCGGCGCGCTGCGGCGCGTGCTGTGCCTCGAAGCCGGCGCTGTCGGCACCGCCAATCTGGCAACGCTGGACGAGTGGCTGGCCACAACAGGCGTGGCGCCGGCGTACCGCTGCCAGCCCGGCGAGCCGGACAGCCTGGCGACCATCGTGTACACCTCCGGCACCAACGGTCGTCCCACGGGCGTGCTACTCCGTCCCCGCCACATCCTGTTCGACATCCAGGCGACGCTGCAGCTGTTCGAGGTGTTCGCGCACGACCTGATGCTTTCGTTTCTGCCCCTGTCGCATGCGTTCGAGCGCACCGTGGGTTACTACCTGCCGATGACCACGGGCACCGCGGTGGCCTATAACCGCTCGATCCCAAGGCTCGCGGAAGACCTGACGGCGATCCGGCCGACCCTGATGATCTCGGTGCCGCGCATCTTCGAGCGCATCTACGGCAGGATCATGGACAAGCTGGCCCGTGAACCGGCCGTGAAGCGACGGCTGTTCCAGATGGCCACGGACATCGGCTGGGCGCATTTCCTGTATCGTCAGGGCCGTGGCGCCTGGCAGCCAGGCTTTTTGCTCGGCCCATTGCTCGACAAGCTGGTTGCAAGTAAGGTCCGCGCCAGGTTCGGCGGGCGCATGCGATTTACGGTCTGCGGCGGCGCACCGCTGCCGCCCGACATTGCCC
>CBDTXT010000263.1:0-4883 GCA_965364465.1 uncultured Chromatiaceae bacterium | reverse complement strand
GGCTCCAGGTCGGCGAACAAGACCATCGGGAGACTGAGCAGGCTGAGTGCGACGAGGGTCAGGCGCAGGCCGCCGATCTGGGATAAATAGCTCTTCATTGCGATACCTGGATGTCCGTTGGATTGGTGGGCGGCCAACTGATAACCTTCTGCGCCACCCGATCTCCGCGGCATTCTACTATGGCCGAATTCCCGGAAGGGCTGTTGAGTCAGCTCCTCGACCTGATCGACCGGCTACGTCGGGAAACCGAGGGTTTCCTCGGTGAGCCCGGCGATCAGCAGCTCTGGTACAACCGTGGCTATGCCAACGGCATGGTACTGGCGTTGTTGCGCCTGGGTCAGGCCCGCACGCTCGGCCACCGGCTGGCAGATGACCCGGGGCAGCTCGCTGCGCAGCTGGCCACCCCTTGGGGAAAGGCGTACCGGCACGGCGAGTCCGTCGGTAGTCGGGAAACCCACGAAATCATAGGAAGCCTGCCACGATGACGCGAGTCGTTTCTTTCAACATCAATGGGATACGTGCCCGTCCGCACCAACTCGAGGCGCTTAAGCTTCAGTATGATCCCGATATCATCGGTCTGCAGGAGACCAAGGTTCAGGATGCGGATTTCCCGCGCCAGATGGTCGAGGACCTCGGCTATCATGTCGCGTTCTACGGTCAGAAGAGTCACTATGGCGTGGCCCTGCTGTCAAAGGATCCGCCGCTCTCGATCGAGTACGGCTTTCCGGAAGAGGGCGGGGAGGCTCAGCGACGTCTGATCGCCGGGACCTACCGGGCCGGTGATCAGGAGCTCACCGTGATCAACGGCTATTTCCCACAGGGCGAGAGTCGAGATCATCCGCTCAAGTTTCCGCACAAGCAGCGCTTCTACGCGACGCTGCAGCAACTGCTCAGCGACCACTATTCGCCGCAGCAGCAGCTGTTGGTGATCGGTGACATGAATGTCGCCCCGCGGGACGAGGATATCGGTATCGGGGCCGATAATGCCAAGCGTTGGCTACGTACCGGTAAATGTAGCTTCCTGCCCGAGGAGCGCGAGTGGCTGGCCGGCCTGTTGGACTGGGGTCTATGCGATACCTTTCGGGCGCGTTTCCCTGCCGTACAGGACCGTTTCAGCTGGTTTGACTACCGCAGCCGGGGCTTCGAGCGCGAGCCGAAGCGTGGCCTGCGGATCGACCTGGCGCTTGCGACCACGGGCCTTCAGTCGCGCCTTACCGACGCCGGTATCGCCTACGACATTCGTTCCATGGAAAAGCCTTCCGACCACTGTCCGATCTGGGTCGACTTCGACTGACGCCATCGTCCCGGAGTCGACCGGGCCCCGATCAGCGCGCCGGGCCGAGCACCTGGCCGCTCACTGGGGGCGTCACCGGACGCACCGGCGGGTGCGGGCCGGGTATCCCCGGGCTGTACGCCGGATGATCGCCGCCCTGATAGTAGGGCGGGTAGGGACGGTGCGGGCGCGACGGGTGACGCGGATAGGCCGGATACCAGTAGCCTGGGGTGGCGTATTCCACCGCCTCGGCCGGGGCGGCGGTCGCGGCGCTCTGCTGCCGCTCGCGTTCCTCCGCACGTCTTGCCTGCTCCTTCCGCAAGCGCTGTTGTTCCAACGCGTCTGCCCGTTCGCTGATCGCCTCGACCTCCTCGCGTGCCTTCTCGACGGCTTCCTCTGACGGGCCCTGCGGGACGGGCACAGAGCGGGTGATCGCGGCGCCTTCGGAAGGCGTGTCGGAGAAGGTCACGTTGCCCGAGGCGTCGATGGACTGGTAGATCGTGTCGGCGCGGATTTCGCCGTGCGGCAGCGAGATTGCCAATGCCGCGGCGAACGAAAGTATCGGTCTGTTCATTGCTATCGGCTCCGTTTCGTGGACCGCGGTAGTGGCTCAGCGTAGCTCCGCGATCAGCCCTCCGGCGTCGTCGGACACCCGGTCCGCGCGCACCCGCAGGATCCGGTTCTCAAGCGTGCGATGGTCATGTGCGTGGACCGCAACCCGCAGGTAGTGCGGCGTGTAACCGGACCAGGCGATCCCGTCGATACGGTCTTCGATCAGCACCTCGAACTCCCGTCCGAGCGCGCGCTCGAGTACGCTGCGCCGGCCAGCCTGCGCAATCTCGTGCAGCGCCCGGCTGCGCTCGCGCTTGGCCCCGCGCGACAGCTGGTCCGGCATCCCGGCGGCCTTGGTGCCCACGCGCGGCGAATACGCGAAGATATGAATATGCCCGAAACCCAGCTCTTGGGCGAACGCGAGGGTCTGTCCCCACTCTGCATCCGTCTCGCCCGGAAAACCGACAATGATGTCGGTCGTGACATTGAAGTCAGGGACCAGGCGGCGGGCCGTTGCGACCAGTGCACGGAACTCGGCGGTGCGGCAGCGGCGCGACATCCGCCGCAGCACGCTGTCGGAGCCGCTCTGGATCGGCAGGTGCAGGTGCGGCATCAGCCGCGAATCGGCAAACAGATCCCAGAACCCTTCGGGCAGTTCCCAGGGTTCGAGGGACCCCAGCCGCACCCGTGGAATCGAGGTGCCGGCGAGCACCGCGCGGATCAGCTGTCCCAGATTGCTGTCGCGGTCGCTGCCGTAACCGCCGAGGTGCACGCCGGCCAGCACGACCTCCTGCACCCCCTGCGCGTGCAGGCAATTGACTTCGTCGATCACCTCGCCGATCGCACGGCTGCTTTCCGGGCCGCGCGCCTTGGTCACGATACAGAAGGCGCAGCGGTAGCGGCAGCCGTCCTGAACCTTGATGAATGCGCGATGCCGACCGCGCGCGAGCAGTGCGTTCTCGCCCGGTACCGTGGCGGCCTCAGGCATGACGGGCAGATCCAGCTGCTCGGCTGCGATGTCGATCAGGCGGTCCTTGTCGGGGTTCGTAATCAGCAGATCGATGCCCAGTTCGGCGGCAATCCGCTGCGGTTCGAGCGATGCGAGGCAGCCGCTGACGACCAGCTTGGCCTCCGGGTTGTCGCGTCGGGCGCGGCGGATCAGCTGCCGCGACTTACGTGCCGACTCGCCGGTGACGGCGCAGGTGTTGACGACCACCAGGTCGGCCTGTTCGACCTGCGTTGCGAGTGTATAGCCGCGCTCGCGACAGTCGCGCGACCAACGCTCCAGCTCGGCCTCGTTGAGGCGACAACCCAGGGTCTGCAGGAAAACACGCATGACTGTGCTAGGTTCAACCATATAAATGACGTTAACAAAGCAGTGTAAACCGCGGATCGTGCTATGCACACCAGGGATCATCCGTTATCGGCAAGCCGCTGGAACCGCCCCGGCCTACCGGTACGCGGGGCGTCGCCGAGTGCGCCTTGCCGCGCGCAGCCTGCCGGCTAGGGAAAACTGATTCGCGGGGAGCTCTCAGTGACTATGGAAGCCGTCGATTACCTCCTGCCATTGCTCGACGCATTGCGGCAGTTGATGCTGCCGCTGGCGCTGTTGTCGGGCCTGGTGCTACTGGTCTGGCTGCTGGTCGATCTTGCCGGCGTGCGGCGCCAACTGCGCGTCGAACTCGGCGATCAGCGCGCGATCCTGCGCGAGGTGCGCGAGGATATCGGCGACGATGTGGCGCAAAGCCGCCACCAGGTGCAGGAATCCCTCGGTGCCGGCCTGATGCGCTTGCAGGATCTGCTCGATCAGCGCGTGAACGTGCTCCAGCGGCAGACGCTCCAGGACGCCGGCGCGTTGAGGACCGAGCTGATCGATCGTTTCGAGCGACAGCGCAAGGCCATCGCTGACAGCCTGGCGGACGGGCGGCTTGCCCAGCAGCGCGAATCCGCGCAGTTGCGGGAATCGCTCGAGGCCGCGCTGAACCGTCACCGCGAGGCGTCTGAGCGCCGCCAGCACGAGGCCTTGGCCGGTCAGCAGCAGACGCTGTCCAGCGGCATGACGGCGATGACCAAACAGGTCGCCGAGGCGTTTCGCACAGCGTCCGATGAATTGGGCAAGCGGGTCGAGGGCCTGACGCAGACCACCGATGGCCGACTCAAGGAGATCAGCGGCCAGGTGGAGCGGCGCCTGGCGGAGGGTTTCGAAAAGACCACCGAAACCTTCGCCAGGGTGCTGGAGCACCTGACCCGGATCGACGAGGCCCAAAAGCGCATCACCGAGCTCTCCACCAGTGTGGTCAGCCTGCAGGAGGTGCTGACCGACAAGCGCTCTCGCGGCGCCTTTGGCGAGGTACAGCTCGCCGGCCTGGTGCGCAACCTGATGCCCGAGGGCAGCTTTGAGTTTCAACACACGCTGAGCAACGGGACCCGGGTCGACTGCTTGCTGACCCTGCCGGAGCCGACGGGCAATGTCCCGGTCGACGCGAAGTTTCCGCTCGAGAGCTTTCAGCGCATGATGGACGTGGATTTGCCCGAGACGGACCGGGCGCGCGCGGCGCGTCAGTTTCGCCAGGACATCCGCAAGCACATCCGCGACATCTCGGAGAAATACCTGATTGCCGGCGAGACCGCCGACGGGGCCGTGATGTTCCTGCCGGCCGAGGCGGTATTTGCCGAGATCCACGCGCGATTCGCCGACCTGGTCGAGGAGGCGCAGCGTGCCCGCGTCTGGCTGGTGTCGCCGACCACGTTGATGGCGGTGTTGACCACCGCGCGCGCGGTCCTGAAGGACGAAGCGACGCGCAAACAGGTGCATGTCATCCAGGATCACCTGCGCAGGCTGTCGGAGGATTTCGGGCGCTTCAGACAACGCATGGACAAGCTGGCGGTCCACATCCAGCAGGCACACGAGGATGTCAATCAGGTCAAGACCTCGGCACGCAAGATCAGCGCGCGTTTCCAGGACATCGACCAAGTGCAGCTCCCGGAGCCCGAGCCCGACGAGGAGACGGTGACGCTACCCGGGGATTCGACCGGCGGGACTGCGTGAGGTGCGGTC
>CBDTXT010000262.1:0-4895 GCA_965364465.1 uncultured Chromatiaceae bacterium | reverse complement strand
CTTGGCCAGGTAGCGGGGCTCTGAGAGTAACCGAACTTACCAAGCAGCCCACTAGTGCGCGTCTTGCAGCCGGCGCAGCGCTGCGCGAGGCTTGCTTGACGCAGGTCGCGTCGTGCAGCGGACGTCTCGCGGTATCCTATTCATTTAAATAGCGCCGCCGCGCCGGAATGTGCGCGGAAGCTGCAAGGCCCAATCGGAGATAGATCCATGTGTACGGTTTGCGGATGTGGTGAGGGTGAGGCCCGGGTCGAAGGTGAAGATGCGGGGCACGACCACGAGCACCCCCATCACCATAGACATGCCGATGCGCGAGCTCACGGTGCTGCCGGGACGCACGAACACACCCACGACTACGGGCAGGGTCCGGCAGGTGTCCATGCGCCGGGTCTGAGCCAGTCGCGTATGGTCCAGATCGAGACCGACATCCTGGCCAAGAACGACCAGTACGCCGACGCCAACCGGCGCTGGTTTGCCGGGCACCGCGTGCTCGCGCTAAACCTGGTCTCGAGCCCCGGCTCGGGCAAGACCACGCTGCTTACGCGCACGATCGAGGACCTTTCCCCTGAACTGGACCTGGCGGTGATCGAGGGCGACCAGCAGACCTCGAACGATGCCGAGCGGATTCGCGCGACCGGGGTGAGGGCGCTACAGGTCAACACCGGCAAGGGTTGCCACCTCGACGGCCATATGATCGGCCATGCGCTAGAGCATCTGCAGCCCGCGGACGACAGCGTACTGTTCATCGAGAACGTCGGTAACCTGGTCTGCCCGGCCGCGTTCGATCTCGGGGAGGCGCACAAGGTTGTGATCCTGTCCGTCACCGAGGGTGAGGACAAACCGATCAAGTACCCGGATATGTTCCATGCGGCCGACCTGATGCTGCTGAACAAGGTCGATCTGCTCCCTTACCTGCAGTTCGACGTCGAGCGGTGCATCGACTACGCGCGCCGGGTCAACCGCAGTATCAAGGTGCTTCGCGTATCGGCCACCAGCGGCGAAGGTATGGACGACTGGTACCAGTGGATCCGTGCCACACGCGTGCTGGCGGCGATTGGCGCCTGAGCGCTGCCCGCTGCGGGTGTTCGGGTCGCTGATGCGCCCGGTCGGCGCTACCGCTGCCGGCCTTTGCTTTGCGCTGTCCGCCAGTTGCCCGGCGTCTCCGCGATGCATGCAGGCGCCTTCGGATATCGCTTGAAAAGCCTTATGCGATGCTTCAGTCTGCGCTGGGTCGGGCACCGGTTCCTGGCCGCTTGGCCGACGCAAATATTGGCTTGCAAAGCGGGCGGTACGCAGCCGCCCGGGTGGTGTTGAATGGCCCAATCTTTTCCGTCACGGCCCCGCCTGCTGGCTGTTCGACTGCTGCTCCTGTGCCTGTCATCGATCCTCGCCGTGCCCGGCGCTTTGTCGCAGATGCTCGGAGACGACCCGATCGAATCCCTATCGATCGAATCCATCCAGGAGCTCGCAGACGCCGCTGCCGCTGCACCGGGGCTGGACGAGACCAGCAAGGCGACGCTCGCCGAGGTCTACCGCAACGCGATCAGCAACCTGGAAACCGAGGCCGTCCACCGCGAGGCCATCAAAGACTACCTGGACGCAATCGAGCGCGGTCCCGAGAAACTGGCGCGTCTGCGCGCCGCGATCGCGGCAAGGTCTGACGAGGGCGAAGCCGCGTTGCCCGTGGCACCGGGGATGTCACTCGCCGAGATCGAACGCGAGCTGCGAGGGGAAAGGGCCGAGCTGGCTGTTCAGCAGTCGAAGCTTGCAGAAATCAAGGCGGAAATCGAGAGGGACAGGGACAGGCCGGCAGCGATTCGCCGGCAACTGGGCGAGGCTCAGGATGAGCTCGAACAGCTGCCGTCGGGCCGGCTGCCGCGGGCCGGCGCTGATCAGTCCACCGATCTGGCCATGGCCCGGCGCTGGGCGGCACGGGCCCGGATGCAGCGCCTCAGGGCCGAGGTCCTGAAGCTCGAGCAGGAGCTGGCCAGTCTACCGATCCGCCTCGATCTGCTGCGGGCGCGCCGCGATCTCGCCGAACTCGAGCTGGACGCAACCCAGCGCCGCGTGCAGGCGCTGGAAAGCGCCGCGAACCGACAGCGGCGAAAGGAGGCCGAACAGGCCAAATCGGACGCGCGGGCAGCCGAGCGCGAGGCGGCGAGCGAGCATCCCCTGGTCGCGGACCTGGCTGCCCGCAATGCCGCCCTCGGCGAGCAGATCGACGAGCTGGCCGCCGCGATCGGGGGGATCAGCGGCGCCGAATCGGACGCGCTGGCGCAAGCCAAGCGGATCGAGGATACGTTCAGCAGTACCCAGAAAAAGACCCAGGTGGCGGGTGTGAGCCAGGCGCTCGGTCAGTTGCTGTTGGAACAGCGACGCAACCTGCCGGACATCGACCAGCTGGAGAAGGAGGCCGAGGCGCGCGCGAATCGGATTGCCGAGGCGACGCTGTCACAGATCGTGCTCGAGGAGGAGCGCTCCGGGCTTCGCGACCTGTCCGCCTACGTCCGAAAACTTGCGTCGCAGATCCCGCCGGCCGAGTCTGCAGAAATCTCGCCGGCGTTGCGCCGACTGGCGCAGAGCCGGCAGGCACTGATCGACAGGGCCCTGTCCGTCCAGCGCACCTATTTGCGTCATCTCGGCGAACTCGATTTTGCCAAGAGTCGCCTGGCTGACACCGCCAGACGCTTCGACGCCTTTCTCGACAAGCGCCTGTTGTGGGTGCGCAGCTCGCAACCTGCGGGGCTGGACACGATCAGGCTGATTCCGGGTCAACTGGAGAGGCTGTTCGACGCCGAGAGCTGGGGTGCGCTGATCCAGACGCTTTTCCACGAGTTCACCTCGTCCCCCTGGATCGGCATGGCGCTGGTCGTGGCCCTGCTGTTGTGGCTCAGGCGTCCACGGCTGTTGGCGGCATTGCGCGACACTGCTCGGAACGTCGGTGTGATCATGCGAGACAGGGTCGGCGACACGCTGCGTGGCTTCGGTCTCATTCTGCTGCTCGCACTGCCCTGGTCGTTGCCGATCTTCGTGATCGGCTACGAGTTGCGCGGTTCGTATGAGGCGGATGTGTTCACCAAAAACGTCGGGCGGGCGCTGTTGGTACTCGGCCCCCTGCTGTTCCAATTCACAGCGTTGCGGCTGTTGGTCGCCCCGAAGAGCATCGCCGATGCGCACTTCGGTTGGCGTAAGGAGGGGCTGCGTCGCCTGTATCGCGACCTCGCCTGGTTCATTCCCTTGCTGATGGTCTTTGCCGGGTTCACCACCGTCACGCTGGGCGTAGGCCAGTATGCCTGGGGCAGCGGCCTGGGACGCCTGTTGTTCCTTGTGACCATGCTGCTGTTCGCGGTGTTCTTTTTTCGTTTGTCGCGGCCCACCGGGGGCACCCTCACATTATTGTCGGAACATAACCCGGAAGGTTGGTTATTCCGCCTGCGCAGGGTGTGGTTCGTGTTGCTGATCAGTTCTCCGTTGGCCGCCGCAGCGGTGGCGCTCGCCGGTTTCATGTTCACCGCGGGCACCATTATTGGCCACATCCTGAACACTACCTGGCTGGTGCTGCTCGTGATCCTGACCCATCAGCTGGTCGTTCGCTGGCTGGTCGTCAATCAGCGCCGGCTCAGGCTGAATGCGATACTCGCCAAGCGCGAGGCCGGCCAGGAGGCCGATGAGCCGCGGCAATCCGCGATCGCGGAGGCTGGGGCGATCCTGGCGGCCGACGTCGAAGAGCCCAAGGTGGACTTCAAGGCCTTGGACGAAACCAGCCGCAAGATGGTGAACAATATCCTTTTGTTCGTCGGTATCGTCGGCACCTGGTTCATCTGGGACGACATGCTGCCGGCCTTGCGGGTCTTGGACGACGTCACGCTCTGGACCTACAGCAAGCCCGGCGCCGACCATCCGGTTCCGATCACGCTGGCGAGTCTCGGCCTGGCGATCCTGGCCCTCGGTCTGATCTTCGTCGTCACGCGCCAGCTGCCGGCGTTTCTCGAGATCGCGCTCTTGCAGCGGTTGAACATGACGCAGGGCAGCCGTTACACGGTCGTCACCCTGACCAAGTATGTGATCGTTGCCCTCGGGCTGGTCTGGATCTTCAACGTTCTGGGCGGCAGTTGGTCCGAGTTTCAGTGGATCTTTGCCGCGCTCGGCGTCGGTATCGGCTTCGGACTGCAGGAGATCGTCGCCAATTTCATCAGCGGACTGATCATCCTGTTCGAGCGCCCGATTCGGGTCGGTGATGTGGTCACGGTCGGGAACACCGACGGTGTCGTGACACGTATCCGGATCCGCGCGACCACGATCCGCAACTGGGACCGCAAGGAACTGCTGGTGCCGAACAAGAACTTCATTACCCAGGAACTGCTGAACTGGTCGCTGAGCGATCAGACGACCCGGCTGGTGATCAATGTCGGGGTCGCGTATGGCAGCGACGTAGAAAAGGCGATCCGGATCATGGAGAAGATAGCCAAGGACCATCCGCGGGTGCTCGACGATCCGGTCCCGCTGGTCGTGTTCGAGCAGTTTGGTGACAATGCGCTGCAGCTGTCATTGCGCTGCTTCATGGACGACATCGACATACGCTTGCGCGTGGCGACGGAGATCAACCTTGCGATCAACCGGGCGATGGGCGAGGCCGGGATCGAGATCGCGTTTCCGCAGCGTGACGTGCACCTCGACACCCGTCGCCCACTGGACGTCAGGATACGGCCCGATGCGGCCGAGGATAGCACCTAGCCCGAAAATCTCACCAGGCGAACGGCCGTGATTGGAAAACAGGCTTTCGATCACCCAAGCTGCTTGGCCCTATCGCCCCAAAATCCCACATCCCGGTGAGATTTCCGGGCTAGTGGGCCCTGCGCCTCGGCCTGGCAGTATTTCCCTGGTGACCACTCCGCCGC
>CBDTXT010000261.1:0-4907 GCA_965364465.1 uncultured Chromatiaceae bacterium | reverse complement strand
GATCAATCCGAACGGGCGTCATGCAGGTCGGCCGCCTGAAGCGTGTTTTCGAGCAGCGTTGCGACGGTCATCGGGCCGACCCCGCCGGGGACCGGGGTGATCCAGCCGGCCACCTCGCTGACCGCCGCGGTGTCGACGTCACCGCACAGGCTGCCGTCGTCGAGTCGGTTGATGCCGACGTCGATCACGATCGCCCCGGGTTTGATCCAGTCGCCCTTGACGAACCGTGGCACGCCGACCGCGGCGACCAGGATGTCGGCGCCGCGCACCTTGGTAGGCAGGTTCCGGGTCTTGCTGTGGCAGACAGTGACCGTGCAGCGCGCCATCAGCAGTTCCAGAAACATCGGTCGGCCGACGATGTTCGACTGGCCGATGATGACTGCGTCCTGACCCACCAGGTCGATCCCTGTATGTGCCAGCATGGTCATCACCCCGCGTGGGGTGCAGGGGCGCAACAAGGGCTGGCGCAGCAGCAGTCGCCCGATGTTGTAGGGGTGAAATCCGTCGACATCCTTGGTCGGCAGGATGTGCTCGGTGATCGCGTCTTCGCTGATCTGCTCGGGCAGCGGCAATTGGACCAGGATGCCGTCGACATCCTCGCGCGCATTCAGCTGGTCGATCAGCGCGAGCAGCTCGGACTGACTGGTCGCGCCGGGCAGCCGCAGCAGTTCGGACTGGAATCCCACCTGCTCGCAGGCCCTTTGCTTGTTGCGGACGTAGACCTGCGACGCCGGGTTCTCGCCGACCAGTATGACGACCAGGCCCGGCCGGCGATGGCCCGCCGCGATGCGCGCTTCGACCCGGGTCTTGATCTGTTCGCGCAGATCAGCTGCAATCTGCTTGCCGTCGAGTAGTTGGGCGCTCATCGTTATCCTGAAGTCGGTTTGAAGGCTGGGGACAGGCCGGAAGCATACCAGAGCGACGCCGGCAGATTGACGCAAACCGGTCCTGCCGCGTATTATATTGCCCCTTCACGTTTTTGTGGAAACGCCGGGGTATAGCGCAGTCTGGTAGCGCGCCTGCTTTGGGAGCAGGATGTCGGGAGTTCGAATCTCTCTACCCCGACCAGGTTCGTTGGAAGCGTTTGGGCTTCCGCCCCGATAGCTCAGTTGGATAGAGCAACGGACTTCTAATCCGTAGGCCGGGGGTTCGAATCCTCCTCGGGGCGCCAAACCGGCCGCGAGGTGGGGTGGCGGCGGCAGGTTGATCGGTCCTGACGCGGGATGCAAGCAACCGATCTCAATGGTGGACGTAGCTCAGTTGGTAGAGCCCTGGATTGTGATTCCAGTGGTCGTGGGTTCGAGCCCCATCGTCCACCCCATACATCGAGCAAAAGGCGGCCGCGGCAACGCGCCGCCTTTTTTCGTCCGTCTCGCGAGAGTACCGGCGGGTAGCCCGGGCGGGGCCGGTGTCTACTGAATGATGCCGGTTGCTGCTGTCCAGATCTCGGTCGGTGCTTGCTTGACGCTCGCTGGGATCTACAGCACACTGCGGTCGGTTACCGGGGTCTACAGGCTGCCCCGGCCGGCGGCCCCTGACAGGGGCCGTTTGCGTTTTGCTTTCTGGGGCTCGGAGGTGGCTGATGTTTGGCAGAGACATGCGAATCGAGGGTTACGACGACGAGTTGTATGCGGCCATCAAGGCCGAAGAGCGTCGTCAGGAAGAGCACATAGAACTGATTGCGTCCGAGAACTACACCAGCCCGCGTGTGCTGGAGGCCCAGGGCTCTGTGCTGACCAACAAGTACGCGGAGGGCTACCCGGCCAAGCGCTACTACGGCGGCTGCGAATATGTCGACCAGGCCGAGCAACTGGCGATCGACCGCGCCAAACATCTTTTCGGTGCCGACTATGCGAACGTGCAGCCGCATTCCGGCTCCCAGGCGAACGCCGCAGTCTACCTCGCGCTGTGCCAGCCGGGCGATACGGTGCTGGGTATGAGCCTGGCACACGGCGGGCACCTGACCCACGGTGCGAAGCCGAATTTTTCCGGCAAGCTCTACCATGCGGTGCAGTACGGTCTGAGCGCGGAGACGGGCGAGATCGACTACGACGAGGTCGACAGGCTGGCCCGCGAGCACAAGCCTAAAATGATCGTGGCCGGCTTCTCCGCGTATTCGCGTATCGTCGACTGGCAGCGCTTTCGCGACGCAGCCGATGCGGTGGGCGCCTATCTCCTGGTCGACATGGCGCACATCGCCGGCCTGGTCGCGGCCGGCATCTACCCCAGTCCGGTGCAGATCGCCGACGTGACGACGACCACGACGCACAAGACACTGCGTGGGCCGCGCGCCGGGCTGATTCTGGCCAGGGCGAATCCGGAGGTCGAGAAGAAGCTCAACTCCGCGGTGTTCCCCGGCAGTCAGGGTGGACCCTTGATGCATGTGATCGCAGCCAAGGCCGTCGCATTCAAGGAGGCGATGGAGCCCGGTTTCGTCGATTACCAGAAACAGGTGGTCAGCAACGCGCGTGCCATGGCGCAGGTCTTCATGGACCGCGGCTACGACGTGGTCTCCAAGGGTACCGACGACCATCTCTTCCTGGTCAGCTTCATTGAGGCCGGCCTGACAGGAAAAGACGTCGATGCCTGGCTCGGTGCGGCGAACATCACGGTCAACAAGAATGCGGTGCCCAACGACCCGCAGTCGCCGTTCGTGACCTCGGGTATCCGGGTCGGGACGCCGGCGGTGACGACGCGTGGTTTTGGTGAGCGGGAATGCCGCGACCTGGCCGGTTGGATGTGTGACCTGATCGACAGCCGTGGCGACCCTGCGATGATCGATGCGATCCGCGCCAAGGTATTGCAGGCCTGCGCCAACTACCCGGTTTATCGCTGAACCGCCGCCCCGATGCGCTGTCCCTTCTGCGGAACCCAGGACACCAAGGTCGTCGATTCGCGTCTGCACGGCGACGGTGACCAGGTCCGCCGGCGGCGCGAGTGCAATGCGTGCAAGGAGCGCTTCACCACCTACGAGACCGCCGAGCTCAACCTGCCGCGCGTGGTCAAGAGCGACGGCAGGCGAGTCGGTTTCGAGCAGCGCAAGCTGCGCGCCGGGATAGAACGCGCACTGGAAAAGCGCCCGGTCTCCACCGAGGCGACCGATGCGGCGATCGATCACATCATGCGCCGCCTGATGGCCCGTGGCGAGAGTGAGGTCTCGTCGCGCGCGATCGGGGAACTGGTGATGGACGCGCTGAACAAACTCGATCAGGTCGCGTACGTCCGCTTTGCCTCCGTGTATCGACAATTCGAGGACGTCAACGCCTTCCGCGAGGAAATCGAGAGACTCGAACAGCAGCTGACGCCCGAGGCGCGCCGCCAGCAACTCGATTTTCTCGACGAAGAGAAATGACCGCCGCGTTCAGCGCCGAAGATCACCGATTCATGGCGCGCGCGCTGCGGCTCGCCGAGCGCGGCCTGTACACGACCGATCCGAACCCGCGCGTCGGCTGTGTGCTGGTGCGCCATGGCGAGATCGTCGGAGAAGCTTGGCACCGCAAGGCCGGCGAACTGCACGCGGAACGCCTTGCCCTCGCGCTGGCCGGGGAAGCGGCACGCGGCGCAACCGCCTTCGTGACACTGGAACCCTGCGCTCACCACGGCCTTACGCCGCCCTGTGCGGACGCGTTGATCGAGGCCGGTGTCGCACGTGTGGTCGCCGCGATGCGCGACCCGAACCCACTGGTTGCCGGCAGCGGGCTGGCTCGCCTGAGCGAGGCCGGGCTCGACACCCAGGTCGGTCTGCTCGGGTCGGCCGCCGCGGCGCTCAATCCGGGCTTCCTGCGGCGCATGCAGCAGCGTAGACCCTATCTGCGCTGCAAATTGGCGATGAGTCTCGACGGACGGACCGCGATGGCCAGTGGCGAGAGTCAATGGATCACCGGCGAGGACGCGCGGCGCGATGTGCAGCTGTTGCGTGCGCGCAGCAGCGCGATCATGACCGGGGTCGACACGCTGCTCGCGGACGACCCCTCCCTCAACGTGCGCCTGCCGGCCGAGGCACTGGTCGGCGTGGCCAGGCAGGGTGATGTGCGGCAGCCGTTGCGGGTCGTCCTGGACACCCGATTGCGCACCCCGCCGCGCGCGCGGATGCTGGATCTACCCGGCGACAGCCTGATCGTTTGCGGGGACGGCGCACCGGTCGAGACCGAGAACGAACTGCGCGCGGCCGGAGCCGACGTTGCCCGCGTGCCACAACTTGGCGGCCGGCTCGATCTGGACGCTGTCATGCGCCTGCTTGCCGATCGGGGTGTCAACGAGCTGTTGGTCGAAACCGGCCCCACGCTCGCCGGTAGCCTGCTGCAGGCCCGCCTGTTCGACGAGCTGATCGTCTACGTGGGGCCGCACCTGATGGGACACGCGGCGAGCGGGCTGGTCCATCTGCCGGGTCTGCACCGAATGGATCAACGTATCGAGCTGGAGTTGCGCGCGGTACGCCAGGTGGGCGGTGACCTGCGGCTACAATACGCGCCGCCGGTCAGGTCTGAAACTGACTGAGTAGCTCCTCGAGCTGTTGCGACAGGCCCGACAGCGAGCGCGCCGCGTCGCTCAGCTTGTCGTTGTCGGCCAGCACTTCCTCGCCGTCACCGTTGATTCTCGCCAGGCTACCTGAGATGTCCTTCGCGACCGCGAGCTGTTCGGCCGCCGCGCGCGCAATAGCCTGGTTCCTGCCCTGGATGCTCGCGACCGAATCGACGATGCTGCTGAACGAGGCCTGGGTCTTTTCGCCCTGGTCGACCGTGCCCTGTGCCATTGCGCTGTTTTCGTTCATCATCCGGGCGGCGTCCCTCGCCTGCGTCTTCATGCGTTCCACCATTGCGAGGATCCGTGCCGTCGATTGCCGGGTGCGGTTGGCCAGCGTACGGACCTCGTCTGTGACCACCGAAAAGCCGCGCCCGTGTTCGCCA
>CBDTXT010000260.1:0-4908 GCA_965364465.1 uncultured Chromatiaceae bacterium | reverse complement strand
CCACCGACGTTTCCTCCAGAAACAACCCGTATCGGCTTAAGTAAGTGCCATTCAGGTTAAGTCCAATGGTCAAGCTGGGCGTTCGGGTGGCTTGGTGATTCGGATGATTTCTTCCACAGAACGCCGTGAATACGGCCCTATGGACTCGATGGCATCGGCTGGAATCAGTGCCATTGAGGTCAAGCACGATGACACCTGTTCAGGCACTCGCGTCCCGGCCCCTTGGGTCAGGGTCCGTCCGATCGACCGTCGCCAGCGGAAGACGTCGGGGGCAGGTAAAAAAGGCCGCCCCGCGAACGGGGCGACCTTTCAGTGCAACGCCTCGGGACGGGCCGGCGGTGCGGCCCCGGGAACCCCTCAACCGCCGTCGGGCACCAGCGCCTCCATGACCTGGTCGAGACTGAAGCTCGCGGCCTTCTGGCGCGGCGGGAATTCCTTGAAGGTCTCGAGGAACCGCCCGACGTAGGCCTGGGCCGGCACCAGCAGATAGGCGCGGTCAATCAACCAGTCGAAGTAGGTGTTGGAGGTGATGGTCGCGCGCTCGTAGGGATCGCGGCGCAAATTGAAGATCAGCGGCACGCGCAGCGGGACGAACGGCTCCATCCAGACGCGGAAGGTACCCATCGACTTCTGCTCCATGAAGACCATTTTCCAGTCTTCGTAGCGCAGCGCGGTCAGGTCGCCGTCGTCGGAGAAGTAGAAGATCTCCTTGCGCGGGCTTGCGTCGGTCTCGCCGGTCAGCATCGGCAGGATGTTGTAGCCGTCGAGGTGCACCTTGTAGCTGCGACCGATCGCCTCGACCCCGCCCTGCTTCAGCTTTTCCTTGATCTCCGGCTCACCCGCGGCGGCCACGAAGGTCGGCAGCCAGTCCATGTGGTGCACGATCTGGGTGTTCCAGGTACCGGGCTTGATCTGGCCCGGCCAGCGGACCATCGCGGGCACGCGCCAGCCGCCCTCCCAGTTGGTGTTCTTCTCGCCACGGAACGGGGTCATCGCCGCGTCCGGCCAGGTGTTCATGTGCGGGCCGTTGTCGGTCGAATAGAACACGATGGTGTTGTCGGCAATGCCGAGCTCGTCCAGCTTGTCCAGGAACAGGCCGATATGGGCGTCGTGTTCCACCATGCCGCAGCTGTACTCGTCCGCGTCCGGGTACTGTTCCTTACACTTGGCCATCTTCTCTTCGCTGACATGGGTGCGGAAGTGCATGCGCGTGCCGCTCCACCAGACGAACCAGGGCTTGCCCGCCGCATGCTGACGCTCGATGAAGTCGATCGCGGCGGCCGCGGTCTCGTCGTCTACCGTCTCCATGCGCTTCTTGGTCAGCGGGCCGGTGTCCTCGATCTTGCCGTCCGCGGACGACTTGAGCACACCGCGCGGTCCGTACTTTTCGCGGAAGGTGCTGCCGTCGGGCAGCTTCATGTCACCCGGGTAGTCCGAGTTCTCGGGTTCCTCTTCGGCGTTCAGGTGGTACAGGTTGCCGAAAAACTCGTCGAAACCATGGTTGGTCGGCAGGTGCTCGTCACGGTCGCCGAGGTGATTCTTCCCGAACTGTCCGGTGGCATAGCCCTGCGCCTTGAGCAGGCCGGCGATGGTCGGGTCCTCCGGCTGCATGCCCTGCTTGGCGCCCGGCAGGCCGACCTTGGACAGGCCGGTACGGAACACGCTCTGCCCCATGATGAAGGACGAACGTCCGGCCGTGCAGCTCTGCTCGCCGTAGTAGTCGGTGAAGGTCATGCCCTCGGCAGCGATACGGTCGATGTTGGGGGTCTGGTAACCCATCAGGCCGTGCGTGAAATAGGAGATGTTCGACTGGCCGACATCGTCGCCCCAGACGACCAGGATGTTGGGCTTGTCGGCGGCGACTGTCACCAGCGGCACCATCAGTGATGCCGCCAGGGCGCAGCCCAGTAAAGGATTTATTTTGAAACGCATGGATGTTCCTCGCCTCCTCGGGTCAGGCTTCTCGTTTTTGGTCGGTGCGAGAATACCAAGCCCCCCCGGGCGGTCAACCCGGGGGGGACGATTTCTCTCACAGAGTGCGGGGTGCTATTGGCGACTGCTGGCCGATTTCATCGATGCGAGCACCGCGTCGATGCTCAGCGAATCGCCGGCCGTCGGCGGGAACTCCTTGAACGTATCGAGAAACTTCGCCACCAATGCCTGGGCGGGGACGAACATCCACATCTGGTCGGCGTAGAAGTTGCGGACATACAGCGCCGCATCCGGCCCCACCTCGTAGGGGTCCATCCGGAGATTCACGATCAGCGGCCAGCTCGGGGTCTTGCGATAGGCCTCGTTGATCGCGCCCTCCATGATCGTGAAATGCACCTTCCAGTCCTTGTACCGCACCGCGTTCAGATTGCCGCCCGCGTCGAAGTAGAAGATCTCCTTACGATGGCCCGGGCCGGTGCCGGTCAGCGCGTCCAGCTGATTGTAACCGTCCAGGTGCGCCTTGAAGGTCTTCCCGTTGGCCCGGTGTCCCTTCAGCAGTTTCTCCTTGATATCGGTCTCACCAACTGCCGCCAGCAGCGTCGGCAACCAGTCCTCGTGGGAGAAGATGTCGTTGATCACCGTGCCCGGCTTCACGATCCCGGGCCACCTGACCATCATCGGCACCCGGAAGCCACCTTCCCAGGTCGTACCCTTCTCACCGCGAAACGGCGTCGTGCCACCGTCCGGCCAGGTGAACTTCTCGGCCCCGTTGTCGGTGCTGAAGATCACGATCGTGTTATCGGCGATGCCGAGTTCGTCGAGCTTGTCGAGCAGCGCGCCGACACCGTCGTCCAGTTCCATCATGCCGTCGGCATACATGCCGTAACCGGACTTGCCCTTGTACTTCTCGCTCAGGTGGGTCCAGACGTGCATCCGGGTCGAATTGTGCCAGACGAAGAACGGCTTGCCGCCCTTGTGTGCCCTTTCGATGAAGTCAATGGTGGCGTTGAGGAACTCGCTGTCCGCGGTCTCCATGCGCTTGCGGGTCAAGGGGCCGGTATCTTCGATCCTGCCGTCGGCATAGGTGTGCAGCACGCCACGGGGACCGAATTTCTTGTGAAACTCCGGGTCTTTCGGATAGAACTCGCTTTCCGGTTCCTCTTCGGCATTCAGGTGATAGAGGTTGCCGAAGAACTCGTCGAAGCCATGCGCGGTCGGCAGATGCTCGTCGCGGTCACCGAGGTGGTTCTTGCCGAACTGCCCGGAGACATAGCCGTGGTTCTTGAGTAATTCCGCAATCGTCGGATCCTTGTCCTGAATGCCCTGTTTGGCACCCGGCATGCCGATCGTCAGCAGGCCCGTTCGGAACGGGTGTTGGCCGAGGATGAAAGAGGCGCGCCCGGCGGTACAGCTCTGCTGGGCATAGGAGTCGGTGAAGATCGCCCCCTCGTTGGCGATACGGTCGATATTCGGCGTGCTCCCGCCCATCATGCCGCGATGATAGGCGCTGATGTTCTGCTGGCCGACATCATCGCCCCAGATGACCAGGATGTTGGGCTTCGGGGCGGCCCAAGCCAGCGCGGGCATCAGCAGGGCCAACAGGCAGAGTGATCTCAGGATCGGGGCTTTCGTCGCAATCGGCATCGTGCGCCTCCTTTCGGTGGGGGTCCGGGTTATTATCGAAATGCCGGGGGAGTATGGTGCGAATCTCGTAGTGATTCGCTAGGAATATCCGATTTCCGCAAAATCTGGACAGCGCGATGCCGAACGGACCCACTGAATCACCCGCCGTTGCGGTCCATTCGCTGGCGGTCTTCGACCCGGATGAACTGGTCGAGGCGGTCGGCTCCAGTACGCTTGGGCACACCCAGCTCAGCGGTGGCCGCTTCCAGGGCGAATTGCTGGCGGCGCAGTTCACCGACTGCCGGGTGGACACCGGTCGCTACAGCCAGACCCTGATCTCGCGTGGCACGTTCGCGCAGGACCAGGTGGTGATCGGCTGCCTGCTCGATGCCGATCGGGCCGGCTGCATCAACGGCTACCGCTTCGGGCGGCTCGACAGTGTGATCTTCCCGGCCGGGGCCGAACTCGACTACCTGCTGCCGGCGAACACGCGCTGGCTCGCGTTCCAGCTTCCGCTGGCCTACGTCCAGGCGGTTTGCCCAAGCGCACGCTCAACGCAGGCGCCGACCGTGATAGCGAGCAGCCAGGAGAACGGCAAGCGATTCGCCGGCTGCCTCAAACCGATGTTGGAAGCGATCGAATCCCGTTCGGCACAAGCGGCCGGGCTGCGCAACAATGATGCGGAGTGGCTCGAGTCGCGGCTGCTCGACGCGGCCTGCATGCTGCTGACCGACGACCAGCGCGCCCGCAGGGCAGGTCCGAACCATGCGACGAGGATGTCGTTGCTACGCAGCTTCGAACGGCTGGTCGAGGGCGAGGCCTACCGCAATCTGCGCATCGCCGAGGTCGCGGCGCGGCTGGGCGTGAGCCAGCGAACCCTGGAGCTCTGGTTCAAGGAGCTGCTGGGCCTGTCGCCGGTACAGTACCTGATCCGGTTGCGACTCAACGCAATCCATCATGCGTTGATGCGCTCCTCGGACGACGCGGCCACGGTCGAGGCGATCGCCCGGCGGCACGGAGTGAATCACCTGGGCCGCTTCTCCGCGTATTACCGTGCGCAGTTCGGCTGCCATCCACACGCAACGCTGCGCAGGCGCTGCCGCTGACCCGGGTAGATTTCCGGGCTAGAGCGCCTCCTGGCAGGCGAGCTCGGTCTGCGTCGCAACGCGCGGCACACTTCATCGCCGGCGTCGATGTTGCCGAGCGACTCCAGGTACCGATCGGTGACGAGCTCGACGAGAGACTCCTGGTCCTGAGCAGCCGCGAGGATGCGCTTCGCAAACGCCGCAGGATCCCCAGCGAAGTCGGCGACATCGAGGGAGGTGCTCCCCCAGATCCGGGACCCGTCCTCCT
>CBDTXT010000259.1:0-4932 GCA_965364465.1 uncultured Chromatiaceae bacterium | reverse complement strand
GAGAAGCGTGCAGTTCGTCGGGATTCCCAGTTCGTGGGCTTCCCGGTGCACCTGCAGCCACTCATCCGCGGCCAGCTTCCTATCAGCAATGGTCGAACGAACCGCAGGGCTGAACACCTCGGCACCACCGCCCGGCATGGCGCCGAGACGCTGATCGATGTCCTGATAGATATCGCGCTGCTTGCGCTCGAGCTGCTCGATCTTGTAACCGAGGTCTTCCACCTGGCCACGCAGCTGCCGATTCTCGGCGCGCAGTTCGTCGACCTGCAGCGTGAGCTCAGTGACCCTGGCCATCCGGCGTTCGAGCAGGTCGAGACGCTCCGAGGTGGACAGCGCCTGCACCGGCATCGCGGCAGCCAACAGACAGGGCAAAGACAACAGACTGCGCACGCGGCTGACCATGACGACCCGGTTCAGTAGACCAGCACGCCGCGGCGATTCTCGGCCCAGGAGGCCTCGTCATTACCGTAGACGGCGGGCCGCTCTTCACCGTAGCTGATGGTGTTTATCTGCGACGGGGACACGCCCTCGGCCTCGAGGTAATTCCGGATCGCGTTGGCGCGCCGTTCACCGAGTGCGATGTTGTACTCGCGTGAACCGCGCTCGTCGCCGTGGCCCTCGATCAGCACCACGGTCGACGGGCTGCCGATCAGGTAGGCGGCATGCGCGCTCAGGGTCTCGATGTAATCGCTGCGTATCGTGCTCTGGTCGTAATCAAAGTAGATGGTCTTGTTGTATAGCGGGCTGTTCGGGTCCTCGAGCGCGCTACCCGTCCAGACACCGCCCGCGCTGGCACCGGCAGTATAGGCCCCGCTACCGTCGCGGTCCTCGATCGACGCACCCGGATCGTCTTCGCCGCCGGTACTGGCGCAACCACCGAGCAGCCATACCGCGATTGCAACGGCCATGCAGGCCAGACTCTTGGACTTCATTTAGCGATTCCTCTCTTTATTGAGATAGGGCGACCAAACCGGCTCCCGCACATCGCCCTCCTGCAGACGAAGGCGCTGCTGCACGCGGCCATCGGTCGACACCGCGGCGAGCACACCCTTGCCGCCGACCCGCGTGGCGTAAATTATCATGCTGCCATTTGGCGCGAAACTGGGCGATTCATCAAGTCGACCGCTGCTCAAAACGCGCAAGTCGCGCGCCGCCGGGTCGAGGGTCGCGATGCGATAGTTGCCGTCGACCCGCGTGACCAGTCCGAGCAGGCGGCCGTCCGGCGCGAACGAGGCGCGCGCGTTGTAAGGGCCCTCGAACGTCACTCGCGAAGGCTCGCCGCCATTGATCGGCACGCGGTAGATCTGCGGCGCCCCGCCGCGGTCCGAGGTGAACAGCAGCGACCTTCCGTCCGGCGACCAGGCCGGTTCGGTGTCGATCGCCCGATGGCGGGTCACGGCGCGCAGGCTACGCCGCGCGACGTCCATGATGTAGATGTCCGGGTTGCCGTCCTTCGACAGCGTGAGCGCGAGCGAGCGGCCGTCCGGCGACCAGGCGGGGGCACCGTTGATGCCCTTGAAGGAGGTGAGCTTCTCGCGCTTGCCGGTAAACACCTCCTGTACCCAGATCGATGGCTGTGCATTTTCGAACGAGACGTAGGCGATCCTGCGGCCGTCGGGCGACCAGGCCGGCGACATGATCGGCTCCTTCGACGACACGATCGTCTGCGGACCGTAGCCGTCGGCGTCGGCAATGCGCAGCTCAACCTGCTCGCTCCTGTCCTTGCCGGCGCCGCTGCGTATCGAGGTGACGTAGGCGATGCGCGTTGCAAACGCACCCGGCTGCCCGGTCAGGGTCTCGTAGACGATGTCGGCGATATGGTGCGCGGTCGCGCGCAGGTCGCGCGCCGTGGTCGGCATGCTGTAGCCGGTCAGCTGCTCACCGCGGAACACATCGTACAAATGGAACTTGACCAGGTAGCCGCCGGGCCCGTTCGGACTGACCTCGCCGATCACCAGGTTGTCCACGTTGAGCGCCCGCCAGTCGCGAAAATCGACCTGTTCGCCGCGCGATGGCTGCGCCAGCATCTCGCTGACCGGCAGCGGTTTGAAACGGCCGCTGCGCCCGAGGTCGGCGGCGACGATCTCACCGACCGCCTGCGGCGGCGGGGCGGACTCGTCGCCACGCCAGGCGAAGGGCACCACCGCAATGGGCAACGCACCCTCGAGGCCCTGGGTGATCTCGATGGTCAGCGACGAGGCCTTGACCTGCAGTGCGATCAAAGACAACAGGAACACAGTGAAGAGCTTTTTCATGAAGACGTGCTTGTTCAGTTGCTGGGGTCAAAGATGAAGGTCAGGTCGCGGAAGCGGGCCGCCAACCGCTGCGACCGGGGCATCGGCAACGGATCCGCTTTGCGGACCGCGGCCTCCACCGAGCGATCGAAGGCGACGTTGCCGCTCGACTCTACCACGTTGGCCAGCAGCACCGAGCCATTGGCACCGAGCCGCACCCGCACCGTGCACTTCAGCCCCTCGCTGCCGGGTGGGCGCAGCCAGTTGCGCTGCACCTTGGACTGGATCAGGCCCACGACCCTGGCCTGCTCCGAGGCGTCCTGCTCAGCCGCAAACTGCGCCGCGAGTTCGGCCTCGCGCTGTGCCCGGGCCTCGGCAGCCTTGCGCTTGCGCTCGGCCTCCGCCTTCTCTTTCGCGATGCGCTCCTGGCGTTCCTTCTCGGCCTTCTTCCGGGCCTCCTCCTCGGCCTTTTTCTTCGCCGCTTCTTCGGCCTTCTTCTTGGCCTCTTCTTCGGCGCGCTTCCTGGCCTCTTCCTCGCTTCGCTTCTGTTCTTCGAGCTTGCGCTGCTTCTCGAGTTCCGCCAGGCGTTTCTTCTCAGCCTCCTGTCGCTTCTTCTGCTCTGCCTTCTTGCGCTCGATTTCGGCCGCGCGTTTCTTCTCGGCCGCGGCGCGCTCCTGCTGTTCCGCCTCCTTGCGCGCCTGTTCCTGCTCGCGCTCCCTGCGCTGCCGCTCGATCTCGACCAGCTTGCGCTTCTCCTCTGCGCGCCGCCGCTCGAGTGCCTCGCGTTCCTGCTGCGCGGCACGGCGCGCCGCGGCGGCCTGCTCGACCTCGGCCCGCTCGGCGGCCGCACGCCGCTCCGCGTCCGCGTCCAGCGTGCGCTGGTCCACCAGTCGTGCCTGGACCACGTCGACGTCGGCGCCGATCGGCTTCAATTCCTCGCGCCGGTCGACCTCGTAGATCAGGAATGCTGCGAGCGCGACGTGCAGCAGGATGGCCAGCAGCAGCGCTATCGGGTTGCGTCGCAGTACAGCCAGCACGCGCTACCTTCCTAGCTCGTCGCCGGCTGCGTGGTGACGCCGGGCGACGCGGGGCGCGGGCCGCACAGCGCGGATGTCGGGGCAAACTGGGACATCGCGGGCTAGGGACCCTCCGGCGGCTCGGTAATCAGCCCGACGCTCGGCGCGCCGGCCTGCTGCAGCACCACCATCGCCTGCACGACGCTGTCGTACACGGCCGCCCTGTCGCCCTTGATCAGTACCGGGATGCCCGGGTTGTTCTTGATGATCGCAGCACTCTTGAGCCGCAGATCCTCGGCGTCGACCTGCTGCACCCGGTCGTCGTCGTAGGTGATCGACCAGGTGCCGTCGGCCTCGACGCTGACCACCAGCGGCCGTTTCGCGTCCTCCTCGATCGGCTTCGCGTCGGCCTCGACCAGTTCGACCTTGACGCCCTGGGTGAGCAAGGGCGCGGTGATCATAAAAATGACCAGCAGCACCAGCATCACGTCGATGTAGGGAACGACGTTGATCTCGGCCATCGGCCGCCTTGTCTTCTGCCGGTGGGCCATGGCTCAGCGCGGCCTCGCCCGCGTGTGGGCCTGACGCTGCAGGATGTTCGAGAACTCCTCGACGAAGTCGTCGTAGCGGTTCTCCAGGCGCTGCACGCTGTTCGCATACTTGTTGTAGGCGACCACCGCCGGTATCGCGGCAAACAAACCCATCGCGGTCGCGATCAGCGCCTCGGCGATTCCGGGCGCGACCAAGTTCAGGGTCGCCTGCTTGACGTTACCCAGTGCGTGAAATGCGTTCATGATGCCCCAGACGGTGCCGAACAGCCCGACATAGGGGCTGGTCGAGCCGACGGTCGCGAGAAACGACAGGTGGTTCTCGAGCGTGTCGAGCTCGCGGCTCAGCGCGACGCGCATCGCCCGCCGCGCACCCTCGACCAGCGCCATGGGTTCGACCCCTGGATTTTCGCGCAGGCGCACAAACTCGCGAAAGCCGGCATGGAAGATCGCGCTGCTGCCGCGCAGCGTCTCGCGGTCGCGGTCGACCGCGCGGTACAGGTCGCCGAGGTCGCCACCGGACCAGAACCGGTTTTCGAACTCTTCGGCCTCGCGCTGCGCCCGCTTCAGCACCCGGGAGCGGTCGAAGATGATGGTCCAGGAGAGCACCGAGGCCAGCACCAGCAGCGCCATCACCAGCTGCACGACCAGGCTGGCATTGAGAATCAGGCTGACGAACGACAGATCAGTGCTGTGCATATTGGATCTTCTCGCGGATGTTGCCGGGTATCGCGGTCGGTTTGAAGCTATGGCCGTCAAGGCAGACGATTTTCACGGTCGCCTCGCTGATCAGCGCGTCCGGCGGCCGCAGAATACGCTGGTGGAAGTCCAGGCTCGCCCTGCCGACGGCGCCGATCCGCGCCTCGACCCGCAGCTCGTCATCGAGGCGCGCCGGCATAAGGTAGTCGATCGCGACCCGGCGCACCGCGAACAGGATCCCGGCATCGCGCATCAGCGCCTCCTGGCCGAACCCCAGGCGACGCAGCCACTCGGTGCGGGCGCGTTCCATGAATCTCAGGTAGTTTGCGTAGTACACCACGCCACCGGCATCGGTGTCCTCGTTGTACACCCGGACCGGCCATGCGAAAACGCTCAACGGATTGCCCTGCCGTGGTTGATGAGTTGCAACAAGCT
>CBDTXT010000258.1:0-4940 GCA_965364465.1 uncultured Chromatiaceae bacterium | reverse complement strand
CTGAGAGTAACCGAACTTACCAAGCAGCCCACTAGATATGAATCGATCAGGACCGACAGCAATGAATCACAAGACGATGCCGAACAGAGTCACGCCGCGCAGCACATCGCTTGCCCGGTTACGGGGCCTGGCCTCCGTGGCCCTGCTGTGCGGCGCCGCGGCCGCGGCCCTTCCGCCCGAAGTGCTGGACCCCGAGGTGACGATAGAAGAGTTCTCCAACCGCACCGAGGAGGCCTACTGGGTGAATCAGCGCAGGGCCGCGATCAAGGTGACGCCGAAGTACGGTGGGGCGCCTTACTACCTGGTCGACCCAAATGCCGACGGGGCCTACGAGATGCGCCGTGGCGGCCCGGACATAGATCACAAGCCGAGCATGTGGAAGGTGCTGGAGTGGTGATGTCGCCTGCGCCGCCAGTCGCGCGGACCGGCTTCCCTATGCCGCCCAGACCGGAGTGCTGAGCGCTGTCAGCTTCTCCGGCGGCGCGGCCAGGACTTGATTGTTCGATCAGAGTATCCTATATAAGGAATTGATAATTTACTTTGGGATGCTCGTCATGTGGCGAATGGGGCGTGGACTGGGTTGGCTCCTGGTGTTGCAAATGATCGTCGTCGCGGCGCTGCCGGCCGCGGAGCTGGAGACGGTTCCGGTCGTTCGAGCCGAACTGCCGCAGGTCTATCGTCTCGACGGGGTGGCCGAGGCCATCAGCCGAGGCACCGTGTCGGCACAAACCGCCGGACGGGTGGCAGAGGTCAATTTCGACGTCGACGACCTGGTGAGCAAAGGTGACGTCATTGTGCGGATCGACGACAGCCGGCAGCAGGCGGGCGTCCGGCAGGCAGAGGCCAACCTCGAGGCCGCGGCCGCCAAGCGCCGCGACGCGGAGCAGGAGTATCAGCGAATACGGGGCGTGTTTGCGAAGGACGCGGTCTCCAAGGCCGAGATGGACAGAGTGACCGCGGCGTTTCACCAGGCGCGGGCCAACGAGCAGGCGGCCGAGGCGGCCCTGCACCAGGCGCGCGAGGAGCTGGCCTATACCCAGGTCAGGGCACCATACGACGGGGTCGTTACCGAGCGACTGATCGAGGTTGGCGAGACAGCGCAGCCGGGGCAGCGCCTGATGTCAGGATTCTCGCTGGAGCAGATGCGTGTCGCCGTCGATGTTCCACAGAATCTGATCGAATCGATTCGCGCCGAGCGCAAGGCCCAGGCGGAGATCGGCGACCGTTGGATCGCCGCCGAAGAAATCACGGTCTTCCCGGTCGCGGACCCGGTGTCCGACACCTTTGAAGTGCGCCTGCGCCTGCCGGACGAGGTCGAGGGGGTTTTCCCCGGCATGTACATCAAGGTCGGCTTTGTCGCCGGCCAGCAGTCGCAGCTCGTGATACCGCTGTCGGTGATGGTGGCGCGGTCCGAGGTGATCGGCGTCTATGTGATCGATGGCGAGGGCCGGGTGCAGTTTCGCCATATCCGCCCGGGTTCCCCGGCGGGCCCCGAACACGTCACTGTGCTGTCAGGCCTCAGCGAAGGCGAGCAGGTCGCGATAGACCCGGTGGCGGCCGGCATCCGGCTGAAGACGCAGCGCGCCCCGCGGGTGCAAGATGAGTAGATTCGGGCTGTCCGGGTCGGTCGCCGAGCGCTTCCAGTCGACCCAGATCACACCGTTGCTCGCGCTGGTCGGGCTGCTGCTCGGTGTGTTCGCGGTGCTGGTGACGCCGCGCGAGGAAGAGCCACAGATCAATGTAACGTTCGCGAATGTCTTCATCCCGTTTCCGGGCGCCTCGGCGCGCGAGGTCGAGAGCCTGGTCGCCTCGCCCGCGGAGCAGGTGCTCGACGAGATCGAGGGCATCGAGCATGTGTACTCGACCTCGATGCCGGGAATGGCGATCCTGACTGTGCAGTATCTGGTCGGCGAGGACCGGACCGACGCCATTGTGCGTCTCTACAGCAAGATCATGTCCAATCAGGACTGGCTCCCTGCCGGCACCGGTGTGGGAACGCCGATCGTCAAGCCCAAGGGGATCGACGACGTGCCGATCGTCACGGTCACGCTGTGGTCCAAGGATGCGTCGAGCGGGGCTTTCGAGCTTGGCCAGGTCGCGTATGCGATCGAGTCCGAACTGAAGCGGGTGCCGGGTACCCGCGACATCTATTCCATCGGTGCGGTGGACCACGTGGTCGCCGTCGACCTGGACCCGCAGGCACTGGCTTCGCACGGCCTGGACCCACGTGACCTGCGGCGCGCGTTGCAGGCGGCAAACACGACCCGGGACAACATGCGCGTGCTGGCCCACGACAGCGAACTGCTGGTCCAGGCCGGGGTGTTTCTCAGCCATCCGGACGAGATCCAGGACCTGGTGGTCGGCGTGCACGCCGGCAAGCCAGTCTTCCTGCGTGACGTCGCGAGCGTGCGGCAAGGGCCTGACACGCCGTCAAGCTACGTCTGGACCGGCGCCGGCCCATCCAGCGCCGACGCGGCGCTGCGGGCCGTGGTCGAGGCCCCCGCAGTGACACTCGCAGTCGCGAAGAAGCCCGGCACCAACGCGGTCGAGATCGCGCGGCGAGTGATTGATCGCTTCCGGCAGCTGGAGGGTATCTACATACCCGATGGGATCGGCGTGCAGGTCACGCGCAATTACGGTGAGACCGCCGACAGCAAGGCCAAGAAGCTGATCAGCAAGCTGGTCTTCGCGACCGCATCGGTGGTGCTGCTGGTGCTGCTGGCGCTTGGCTGGCGCGAGGCGCTTATCGTCGGTTCGGCGGTGGTCGTTACGCTGGCCGTCACACTCTTTGCGTCCTGGGCCTGGGGCTTTACCCTGAATCGCGTCTCGCTGTTCGCGTTGATATTTTCGATCGGCATCCTGGTAGACGACGCAATCGTCGTGGTCGAAAACATCCACCGACATCTGTCGCTGGGAGGCAAACGCCTGCTGGAGGCGATACCTGCCGCGGTAGACGAGGTTGGCGGACCGACCATACTCGCGACCTTCACGGTGATCGCGGCGTTGTTGCCGATGGCCTTCGTGACCGGGCTGATGGGGCCCTACATGAGCCCGATACCGATCAATGCCTCGCTCGGCATGCTGATCTCGTTGGTGGTTGCGTTCGTGTTTACCCCCTGGATGAGTCATCGCATGCTGGCCGGGGTCGCCGACAGGTTCGGGTCCCATTCGCAGGGACACGAAGGCAGCCCCCGGCTGGACCGTTTCTTCGATCGCGTCATGAGCCCGTTTCTACTCGGCGCCAAGGGCCGTCGGAACCGCTGGGCACTGCTGGCCGGGGTGCTGCTGCTGATCGTCGCCTCGATATTGCTGGTGGCCGGCAAGGCAGTCATCCTGAAGATGTTGCCGTTCGACAACAAGTCCGAGTTCCAGGTGGTGCTCGATATGCCTGAGGGCACGAGTCTGGAACGCACAACCCGGGTCCTGAACGAGATCGGTATGTATCTGGCGGGCGTGCCAGAGGTGACCGACTATCAGGTCTATGCGGGCACCGCCGCCCCGATAAGCTTCAATGGCCTGGTCCGCCAGTATTATCTGCGCGAGGGCGCGCACCTCGGGGATGTCCAGGTGAACCTGGTGGATGCGCACCACCGCGACCGCAAGAGCCATCAGATCGCACTGTCGGTGCGCGAGCCCGTGCAGTCGATAGCACGCCGCCACGGCGGCAATGCGAAGATCGTCGAGGTGCCGCCAGGCCCGCCGGTGCTGTCGCCGCTGGTTGCCGAGGTCTACGGCCTGGACTACGAGGGTCAGATCGCAGCCGCGAAGGCGGTTCGCCAGACCTTCGAGGCCACACCCGACATCGTTGACGTCGATGACTCGGTCGAGTATCCGTCGGAAAAGGGTGTCGTGCTGGTCGATCGTGCCAAGGCGGCCCGTCTCGGGGTCCCGCAGAGTGCTGTGGTCGACGCGCTGGGGATTGCGTTGGGCGGCGAGGACATGAGCTTCCTGCACGCCGGCCATTTCAAGTACGCGGTGCCGATCCGTGTGCGTTACAGCGAGCCGGACCGCGCCGATCTGTCGCAGGTGCTGGCGCTCAAGGTGCGCAGCGAGACCGGCGCGATGGTGCCGTTGTCTGCGGTGGTGGCCGTGGTCCCGGCCGAGCGGGAGTTCAGCATCCAGCACAAGGATCTGCTCCCGGTGGTCTATGTCACTGGTGACATGGCCGGCGAGACCGACAGCCCTTTGTACGGCCTGTTCGCGATCGCGGACAGCCTCGAAGCGGCGGGGGGCCCGGAGCAGTGGCTGCTTTCGCAACCACTCAACCCCTACGGCTACAGCGTCAAGTGGGACGGCGAATGGCAGGTGACCTATGACACGTTTCGGGACATGGGAATCGCCTACTCGATCGGGCTGCTGCTGATCTACCTGTTGGTAGTGGCGCAGTTCCGGTCCTATCTGGTGCCGCTGGTCATCATGGCGCCGATCCCGTTGACCGTGATCGGGATCCTGCCGGGCCACGCCTTGATGCAGGCGCTCACCGGTGCCGGTCAGTTCACTGCGACCTCGATGATCGGGATGATCGCGTTGGCCGGCATCATTGTCCGCAACTCGATCCTGCTGGTCGATTTCATCAACCAGGAGGTGCGTTCCGGCGTGCCGTTCGATCGCGCAGTCATACGTTCTGCCGCGGTGCGCGCGAAGCCAATCGTGCTCACCGGGCTTGCCGCGATGGCCGGTGCCTTCTTCATCCTGGACGACCCGATCTTCTCGGGCCTGGCGGTGTCGTTGATCTTCGGCCTGTTCGTCTCCACGATCCTGACACTGATCGTGATCCCGGTGGTCTATTACGGGGTCATGCATCGGCGACTGGATGCTGTAGACCAGGCCGCCTGACGCGGTTTGCGGACGCCAGACAGAACAAACCCCGCGTGAGCGGGGCTTGTTCTGCACAGTTTTGTGGAGTTGCCTCCACGGGAGTTCTCTCAATGAACCGACCG
>CBDTXT010000257.1:0-4943 GCA_965364465.1 uncultured Chromatiaceae bacterium | reverse complement strand
GTCGAGAAACCGGACGGAAATTCCGGACCGGTATCGAATACCAGGGTGTGCCGCCGGGTTTCGACCACGATGCTCAGGCCTTGCCCGACATCCAGGACGTGCAAGCCGTACTCGCCGTTTCCGAGCAGCGGTTCACGGGGGAGCCAAGGCACGAACAGCAACGGTAGCGCCGCCCAACGCAACGGCACACCCGCCGGTGCCAGCAGCCAGGCCAACGCGACCAGGTACGCGGCCAACCCGGCGATGCCGGGGTATGCGGGCACGTGGGCGGACCAGGCCCGCTGGCTGATCCAAGCGAGACCGGCCTGCACCAGGTCGAGCAGTCCGGCCAGGGTCGCCAGGACCCAGGCGCCGATGGGCGCGAACACGGCGAGCATTGCGGTACCAAGCAGACTCAGTGGCACGACGACCACGCCGAACAGCGGCACCAGGACCAGGTTGACCAGCGGTGCAATGCCGCTCGCCGGCAAGCCGAACGCGGCGAGGATCGGCCAGAGCGCGATGCCCAGCACCAGCTGGATCCTGACCGCGCTACGCCAGCGCGGCTCCTGTGGTGCCACGGCCAGTGCTGCCAGGATCGCCAGTACGGCCCCGAACGACAGCCAGAAACCCGCTGTGACGATCGACGGCGGGTGCCAGACCAGGACCGCCACCGCGGCCAGCGCGAGCGCATTGAGCGGCCCGTGCGCGCGCCGCAGCAGCAGACCCAGGACGAACACCGACAGCATGATCAGCGCGCGCTGGGTCGGCAGCGACATCCCCGCGAGCAGCGCGTAGGCGGTCGCTGCCGTTATGCCGGCAATCGCACCCGCCAGCCGGGCCGGGACCCGGTTGCAGAGCGGCGGTACGCGACGCCACAGCCAGCTCACAGCAAGCAGCGCGCTCCCGGCGAGCAGGCCGATGTGCAGACCGGAAATCGCCATCAGATGGCTGGTACCGGTCGCGCTGAACAGTGCCCGTTCATTGGCTGACAGCGCGGACCTGTCGCCGACCACGAGCGCCCGCAGCACACCGCGGGCGAACGCCGATGCCGGCAGCCGGTCGATCGCGGCGGCTATCCGTGCACGCAACCGGGTCAGGCGGCAGCATCGCGTGTCGGCGAGGCGCTGCGGTATCTGCTTCAGGTCGACGTAGCCCCGGTACCGAACGCCCTGCCAGTACAGCCAGCCCTCGTAGTCCCAGGCCCCGGGGCTCGCATAGCCATGCACCGCCTTGAGCCTCAGCGGGAGACGCCAGGCATCGCCGACCCGGATAGCCGGCGCATCGCGCCAGCTGACACGAAGGCGCCAGCGGCCGTTGAGCGACCGGTCCAGTCCCTCCAGGGCATGCGCCTCGAAGACGAAGCGCGTGGTCGGCGGCGCGTGCTGCACCATCGAGACGACCCGGCCGCTGGCGGCCAGTTCGATCACCTCGCCTGCATTGGGGATTGCCGCCGGCGAGGTCAACAGCGCGAAAAGGTGTGCCCAGACGAATGCGGTCGGCGCACCCATCCAGCGCCGCAGATGCGTGAACCAGCTGATGGCCAGAAGCAGCAAGACCTCGGCCAACAGCCAGTTGACACCCGGCAGCACAGCGAGCTGCTGAAACGCGAAAGCGCCGAGCGCAAAGCACAGTGCAAACCGCAGCACATTCCCTCCCTGGAACGCGATCCGATCAAAGCCAGCAAGACGGTGCCTGCGCAGACCCTGCGGCCGGTGATCTTCCCTGGCGCACCCCGCGGGTCTGCCGACCGTCTTTCGGGCGGGCATGCAGACACACCCGGTATTCTCTCACAGTGCGTCCAGGCTTGGCCCGTCGTTTCGGAATCCGGCCCCCTGGCCGTTGTAGTAAAGCATCAATAACCGTGCTTCAATTGGTGCCCGAACAAAAGCCCCGGGTCCCCATGCCCAGACAGCTGATCAAACGCTACACGCCGGATCCAGCGGTGTTGAAGAAGCACAAGCATCTTCGGCACCTCGGCGCGCTGCTGCACGACGAGAATCTGTGGCATCTGAACCGTCGCTCGGTGTCCGGTGGCGTGGCGGTCGGGCTGTTCTGGGGCATGATCCCGCTGCCTTCGCAGATGCTGGCTGCGGCACTTTCCGCGGTGCTGTTCCGCGTCAATCTGCCACTATCGGTCGCGCTGGTCTGGGTCACCAATCCGCTGACGATCCCGCCGGTCTTCTACTTCAACTATCTGATCGGGACCTGGCTGCTGGGCACGACGCCGGAAAAGCTGGATTTCGAGCTGTCACTCGAATGGATGGCGGCCGAGATACACGCGATCTGGAAACCGCTCTACGCCGGCAGCCTGCTGGCCGGGTTTCTGCTCGCCGCGGCGGGCTACGGCGCAACGCGCCTGTACTGGCGCTGGCATGTTTTGAAGCGCTTCAGGGCGCGCGGTGGAAAAGGGCCGAACGGTCCGCGTGTATCCAACTCAGACCGGACCTAGGCTGCCGTCGCGCAGGGCCATCACCCGATCCATGCGCGCTGCCAGGTCCGTGTCATGGGTCACGATGACGAAGCTCGTGCCCTGCTCGCGATTGAGTTCGCGCAGCAATTCGTACAGGGATTCCGCAGTCTGGCGATCGAGGTTGCCGGTCGGCTCATCCGCCAGCACGCAGGCCGGGTTGGCGACCAATGCACGGGCCACCGCGGTGCGCTGACGCTCGCCGCCGGACAACTCCGACGGCTTGTGCCGGGTGCGTGCACCGAGTCCGACCCGTTCGAGCAGCGCCATCGCCCGTGCGCTGGACTCGGCGGCCGACACGCCGCGTATCAGCAACGGCATAGCGACATTCTCGAGCGCGCTGAACTCCGGCAACAGGTGGTGGAACTGGTAGACGAAACCGATCGCCTGGTTGCGCGCGATACCGCGCCGCTTTTCGTCCAGACCGCTGAACGGGCGCCCGAGCAGCGATACCTCCCCAGCGGTCGGCAGATCCAGGCCGCCGAGACAATGCATCAGCGTGCTCTTGCCCGAGCCCGAGGCGCCGACAATCGCGATCTGCTCGCCGCGCCGCAGCGTGAAATCCACATGCCGTAGGACCTCCACCTTGGTCGGCCCGGTATCGAACGCCTTGGCCAGCGCGCGACAGGCGAGTACCGGTTCACTCATAGCGCAGCGCCTCGGCCGGCTGCGTCCGGTAGGCGCGCCAGGCCGGCGCGAGCGTCATCAGCAGGCTGAGCAGAAAGGAACCGATCCCGACCATCAGGACATCCCTGACCTGCACGTCCGACGGCAGCTTGGCGATATAGTAGATACTCGGGTCGATGAAGCGGATGCCGAATGCCTGCTCCACCGCGGCCACCGCGGACTCGATGTTCAACGCCAAAGCCAGGCCGGCGACGACGCCGACCAGTGTGCCGATCGCACCCAGGGTCGCGCCCTGGACGATGAAGATCCGCATCACCTGACCCGGACTCGCGCCGAAAGTCTTGAGAATCGCGATATCGCTTTGTTTGTCGACCACCATCATCACCAGGGTCGAGACGATGTTGAAGGCCGCGATCACGACGATGAAGAACAGCAGCAGCCCCATCATGCGTTTCTCCATCTTCAGCGCGGCAAAGAAGTTGCGATGGTAGTCGGTCCAATTGAGCACCCGGTAGCGGCCCTGCAGCGAATCGGCGAGTTCGAACGCGACCTGGCGCGCCTCCCAGACGTCGTCGAGCCGGAGCCGGACCCCGGTGACCGCGTCGCCGAGCTGTTGCAATGCGGCCGCGTCGGCGATGTGCACGATTGCGACCCCGCGGTCGTATTCGCCCATCCCGACCTCGAACAGCCCAGCCACGGTGAAACGCTTGAGCCGCGGCATGCTACCGGCCACGGTGACCGTTATCTGCGGCACGATGACGGTGACCTTGTCGCCAACCGAGGCCTTGAGCACGTTGGCCAGTTCACGCCCGAGCACGATCCGGAACTTACCGGCCTCGAGGTCGGACAATGTACCTGCAACCATGTGTGTGGCGACATCCACGACCTCGGGCTCGAGCGCGGGATCGACGCCGCGCACGATCGCACCGGTCACCTCGCGACGGTGGCTTAGCATCGCCTGCCCCTCGATATAGGGCGCGGCGCCGAGCACGCGCGGATGCTGGCCGGCCAGGCGCATCGCGTCCTGCCAGTCGCCCATTCGACCGTCGATCGCCTGCACGTCGCCATGCGACGCCATGCCGAGGATGCGCTCGCGGACCTCTTTGTGGAAGCCGTTCATCACCGACAACACGGTGATCAGGACCACGACGCCGAGTGCGATGCCAAGGGTGGAGATCAGCGAGATGAACGAAATGAAGTGATTGCGTCGGCGCGACCGGGTGTAGCGCAGGCCGACGAAAAGCGACAGCGGGTGATACATGGGCGAATTAAATCACAAAGCGGCCGCTACAGAGTCTGAAAAGCGCGGCCGGGTCAATTGCCCGCTGGGGTTTCATGGTTAAATCCCCGCACGGCAACGGGCCCGGTCGCGCCGCTGCCGCATCGCCGGCCGCGTGTGTTGCAAGCGATACTTCAAGGGAGTTCAACATGAAACGATCCGGTTTGGGACTGATGCTGCTGATTGCCTGCGCGATGCCGGCGCAGGCCGACACGCTGCTGGTGGACGCAGTCGCCGAGGCCCCACCGAACAGTACGGAAGGCGTGCCGCGCCCCGTCAGGGGTACCCGCATGGCCGACGTCAGCGCAGGTTTCGGCGAACCGGGCGGCGTGATGGATCCGGTTGGCGATCCCCCGATCACCCGCTGGATCTACCCTGGCTACACGGTGTACTTCGAATACGACCGGGTGATCGACACGGTGGTTCATCGCTGAAATGAACCGACGGGCCGGGTCCAGGCTGCCCGCGGAGTGGGAGCCGCAGGCAGGACCCGACCGCGATCGGCTGAAACATGGGCGATCCGCCGGTGGAGCACGAGCGCCAGCGCGGAGCGCATCTCGAAGATGAAACTGCCGGGTTTGATTTCGT
>CBDTXT010000256.1:0-4964 GCA_965364465.1 uncultured Chromatiaceae bacterium | reverse complement strand
CCACCGACGTTTCCTCCAGAAACAACCCGTATCGGCTTAAGTAAGTGCCATTCCCGCTAGGCCAAGTAGGTCCATTGGCCGGCGTCGACCTTGACCGCGCCGGGCAGCAATACCGCACCAACTCACCGGCCGCCGCCGGCGTAAGCTCGACGCGCCCCTCCACTGGCCTGACTTCGGTCGGGACACCAACCCGCCGATTGACGATTTTACCTCCAGACCCGGTTCCTTATAGTATTGCGCGCCCGGGCCCATCAGCCATCCTGCGCTTGCGCCATGCGTCTGCGCGATGACCCCGTCAAATACAGGAGACAACCAATGAGCGAAACCAAGCATTGCCGACTGCTGATTCTGGGTTCCGGTCCGGCGGGTTATTCCGCCGCGGTCTATGCGGCCCGAGCGAACCTCGATCCGGTGCTGGTCACCGGCATGGAACAGGGCGGCCAGCTCATGACCACCACCGACGTCGACAACTGGCCCGGCGACAACGAAGGGGTGCAGGGCCCCGACCTGATGACCCGGATGCAGGCGCATGCCGAACGCTTCGACACCGAGATCCTGTTCGACCATGTCTCGGAGGTCGATTTCAGCCAACGGCCGTTTTTGCTCAAGGGAGACAGTCAACACTACACCTGCGATGCGCTGATCATCGCGACCGGGGCCTCTGCCCAGTACCTCGGCCTGCCGTCGGAAGAGGCCTTCAAGGGTAAGGGCGTCTCCGCCTGTGCGACCTGCGACGGCTTTTTTTACCGGAATCAGAAGGTGGCCGTGATCGGTGGCGGCAACACCGCAGTGGAGGAGGCGCTGTACCTGTCCAATATCGCTTCCGAGGTGATCCTGGTGCACCGTCGCGACGCACTGCGCGCCGAGAAAATCCTGCAGCACAAGCTGTTCGACAAGGAACAGAACGGCAATGTCACCATCGAATGGAAGCATACCCTGGACGAGGTGCTCGGTGACGGCAGCGGCGTCACCGGCATGCGCATCAAGAGCACCGAGGACGACAGCACAAAGGACGTAGACATACACGGCCTGTTCATCGCGATCGGCCACAAGCCAAACACCGCGATTTTCGAAGGCCAACTGGAGATGTCCGGCGGCTATATCAAGGTGCAGAGCGGTACCGAGGGCAACGCGACCGCCACCTCGGTGCCCGGCGTGTTCGCCGCCGGCGACGTGATGGACCACGTATACCGTCAGGCCATCACCTCTGCGGGCAGCGGTTGCATGGCGGCGCTGGATGCCGAGAAATACCTCGATACCCTGGCCCACAAGCAAACGCGGATCTGATCGGCGCGATTCACTGCTGGCGCGCGCGCAGCGCATCCTGGAGCACCTGATTGGTGACCCAAGCGTGCAGCAGGATCTGCTGGTACCGACTAAGACTGCGGAATTGCACACCGCAGTGATAGGTGACCTGCTCCCCATCCTCGCCGCTCTCAACCCGCTTGGTCTGGTTCTTGACGTCGCTGAGCAGGCCGATCTCCTCCTCGGCGCCGCTGATGGAAAGCTCGAACTTGACATGCAGCGTCTCGCCCGGCTCGGCCAGCGGCTCGCTGCATGCGATCTTGGCCCCGGTTTCGCTGAGATCGACGATGAGGCCTTCCTGGAAGCGCTCCTCGTCCGATTCCTTCTGGGTGTTACGCAGCCGTGCGGGGATGTCTGCAGTGACCCGCGATGCGTTGCGCACGACGATCTGCTGAAACTCGGCGGGGTACTCCAGGTGCAGGTGCGGGTAAGGGCGCATCGCGACCTGCAGGACCTTGGCGAAGAAGGCAAGGACCCGTTCCCCCCTGAGTATACGCGCGGTAAAGCGCTGACCCTCGCGCACGATCTGCAGTTTGCCGTCCAGGGTCGGCGTGGTCACGACCAGGCTCCCCGCCGGCAGGTAGCCGATCAGCCTGACCGAGTATCGCGGTGCGTGCTCGGGGACGCTGGCCTGGATCTGCAGGACCGAACCGATGGTCAGTTTGAGAGGGTCGGTTTCACCATTCACGGCAGTAATGTCGTTCGCACCGGGAAAATCTTTATCCCGGGATCCTGTGCCGTTGACCTGAGGCCGCCTGCGCCATAACGTCTGCGGCATGAGCAGTCGCACCGCCGCGGCCCGGCAGGCCGTGCGTTTGAAGATCGTCGAGCGCATCGCCGATATCGATCGCGAGGCATGGAATGCGATGGGCGTCGCCCCCTACCCGTTCCTCCGCCACGAGTTTCTCAGCGCGCTGGAGGAACAGGACTGCCTGGGCGAACGCTTCGGTTGGCTGCCGCGCCACCTTACGCTCTGGGACGACGCTGGCCGCCTGGCCGGCGCCGCGCCGCTCTATCTGAAATTCAACTCCTACGGTGAGTTCGTGTTCGATTGGGCCTGGGCCGACGCCTATGAGCGCCATGGCCTGCGCTACTACCCGAAACTGGTCAGCGCCTCTCCCTATACCCCCGCCACCGGACCCAAGCTGCTGCTGCACCCGCTGGCCGGCGAGGACACGCGCGCGATGCTGATCAACGCGGGCCTGGAACTGGCGCAGCAGAGCAACGTGTCATCACTGCATTGGCTGTTCACGACACCGGCGGAATCGGACCTGCTTGAGCAGACGGGCCTGCTGCGGCGCATCGGCTGCCAATTCCACTGGCAGAATCACGGATATGCGGATTTCGATGCCTTCCTTGCCGCGCTGACCTCCGGGAAGCGAAAGAATATTCGCCGCGAACGGCGCCGGGTCAGCGAAGCCGGTGTGACCTTTCGCCTGCTCGACGGCCACAGTGCCAGCCTGCGCGACTGGAAGGTCTTCCACGGTCTGTACGAGTCGACGTTTCACCGGCGCGGTGGCCTGCCCACGCTATCGCTGGGATTCTTCCGAGCGATCGCCGAGTCGATGCCGGATTCGGTCCTGCTGGTGATGGCGGACCACGGCAACAAGCCGGTGGCCGCCGCATTCTGCCTGGTCGGCACAGACACGCTTTACGGTCGCCACTGGGGCTGCAACGAGTTCTTCGACAATCTGCACTTCGAGGCCTGCTATTACCAGGGACTGGATTTCTGTATTCGCAACCGGCTCGCGCGCTTCGAACCCGGGGCACAGGGTGAGCACAAGGTGGCGCGGGGCTTCCTTCCGACCGTCACGCAATCGGCACACTGGCTCGCAGACGCGCGTTTCGCCGACGCGATCGCGCGCCATCTGGCACACGAACGCGACGGCATGCGAGACTATGTCGCCGAGATGCACACCCACAGCCCCTATCGGGCACCCCAGGCCAGGTGATCTTCGACCTCGACGGAACGCCGCCGGATATCGGTTTCCCGGATGCCGGGCTCGCCGAGACCGATCCCAACGGCCTGCTCGCAATCGGCGGCGACCTGTCGACGGAGCGACTGCTGAACGCTTACGCGTACGGGGTTTTCCCCTGGTACAGCGTGGGCCAGCCGATTCTCTGGTGGAGCCCGGCACCGCGCATGGTCCTCTTTCCGGGCCAACTGCACGTCTCGCGCAGCCTGCGGCGCTCGTTGCGACACCGACGCTACGAGCTGAGTGTCGACCTGGCGTTCGAAGCGGTGATCCGCGGCTGTGCAGCGCCACGCGATGGCCATCCCGGGACCTGGCTGGTGCCCGAGATGGTCTCCGCCTATATCGCACTGCACGATGCGGGGTTCGCCCACTCCATCGAGGTCTGGCTGGGCGACGAACTGGTCGGGGGCCTTTACGGCGTGGCCTTCGGCCAGGTGTTCTTCGGCGAGTCGATGTTCAGCCGGCAGACAGACGCATCGAAAGCGGCGATGAGCCTGTTGGTCGAGATTGCGGCTGAACACCCGTTCCAGCTCATCGACTGCCAGGTCTACACCGACCACCTCGCCAGTCTCGGGGCGCGAGAGATCGGTCGTGAGCAGTTTCAGCGAGCCGTTCACGCGGCGACTCGCGCACCGGCGCCGACCCTGGGACCGCGCGCGCGCCGACCGGCGGCCGATCTGCACTGCGCCGCATGAGCACAATCAATCGGCAGCTCCCGCTTTACCTGTCGGCACCGCATCCCTGCAGCTATCTGCCCGGCCGGATCAGTAGCACGCTGTTCGCCGACCCGGACCAGGCGATGGACATGGCCACTTACAGCGAGCTCCTCAGATTCGGCTTCCGACGCAGCGGCAAGCTGGTCTATGCGCCGCGCTGCCAGGGGTGCAGCCAGTGCGTGCCGGCCCGGGTGCCGGTCGACCTGTTCACGCCGCGACGGATTCATCGACGCGTGCTGAATGCCAACCGGGACATCGTGATGCGCGAGCACCCGGTGCGCTTCAATCCCGAGCACTATGCGCTCTACAAGCGGTACACCCGGGCGCGCCACGAGGACGGCGAGATGGCAAATGCCTCGCCGGCGGCCTACCTGACATTTTTGCGCGCCAACTGGTGCGACACGCGCTTTTTCGAGTTTCTGCTGGATGATCGGCTGGTCGCGGTTGCGGTGACCGATCTGCCAAGCGACGGTCTCTCCGCCGTCTACACCTTCTTCGATCCGACGCTGCCCAAGCGCTCGCTGGGCACCCTTGCGATACTGCGCCAGATCGCGCATTGCCGGGCGCTGGGAAGGCCTCACCTGTACCTGGGCTACTGGATACACGAGAGCCGCAAGATGGCATACAAGACCAGTTTCCGCCCGGTCGAGCTATGGCGCGACGGGCGCTGGCAGCGATTTGCACACGGCCAGACCCTGCCCGACTGACTGTTTTCCGAGACGGCCCGGCTTTGCTATAATTCGGCGCCTCGCAGAGCACGCACTTGGCGTGTCTCCCGACTCGGACAGGATTTAATGGCGAAAGAAGACGTAATCGAAATGGAGGGCACCGTGGTCGACACCCTCCCCAACACGATGTTCCGCGTGGAACTGGAAAACGGTCACGTGGTGACCGCACATATCTCCGGCAAGATGCGCAAGCACTACATCCGCATCCTGACCGGCGACAAGGTGAAGGTCGAACTCAC
>CBDTXT010000255.1:0-4978 GCA_965364465.1 uncultured Chromatiaceae bacterium | reverse complement strand
TGCGACTCCTCGCCCGGCTCGCGTTGCGCGCGCGACATAGTGGGGTGAGTTGCCGGAGGAGCGGATGGTTGTTGGCGCCGAAGAATGCGAACTTCTGGAGTTGGCCGATGAGGCGCTGATCGGCCCCCACATCGATCCCGCGTTGGCACAAGGCGTATTCGACAGAACCTGGCTGCCCGAGAAAACTTCGCCCATGCTGCGTCGAGGGCTGAATTGAACCAGCCCGGTGGAGACTCACTTTTTTGCGGTCCCCAGCCGGATCGGTCAAGCGTCACTTTTCGTATGGGATAATGCCGGGCAGGTGGCAGATGTCCGTTCCATTGGGGTGCGGCAAAGGGGTAGAACCAGCGCGGCAAGGAGAATGAATATGCTCACGCCCTTCCATCTTGCTTACAATGTCCACGACCTTGACGAGGCTCGCGCCTTCTACGGCGGCGTTCTCGGTTGTACCGAAGGACGCTCAACCGAGACCTGGGTCGACTACTCATTCTTCGGCCATCAGATCTCGCTGCATCTTGGCGAACCGTTCGAGGCGCGTCCGACCGGACATGTTGGCGGACATCGGGTTCCAATTCCGCACCTGGGCATCGTGCTTCCGATCGCCGACTGGAAGCGACTCGCCGAGCGACTCAAAGGGCATGCGGTCGATTTTGTGATCGAGCCCAGTGTGCGATTCCGGGGCGAGCCCGGGGAGCAGGCGACGATGTTCTTCCGTGATCCGTCCGGCAACCCGATCGAGGTGAAAGGCTTTCACGACCTGGACAAGGTGTTTGCGTCGTGAGCGAGTGCCTATCTGCCCCGTCGGCGGCTGGCGTGGCGGCAACTCTGCGAACGTCTGTCTGACTCATGCGTGCAGCGAGCTGGATGAAAGCCCGCCAGCCGAGTGCGGAAAGGCGCGTGACCCACACAACGACGAACCCAGCTTAAAAGGCATGGCACTTACTTAAGCCGATACGGGTTGTTTCTGGAGGAAACGTCGGTGGCATGGATGCCGCCGTCGAGCCTACATGGACGTATTTACGGTGTTTTCCGCAAGAAATGACCCGTGTCGGTGGGCCAACTACCCGACGATCACCGCTAAGGTAAGTGCCATTGAGCTTAAAAGGCGTTGAACATGGCAAGCTTGACTATGCGGCCCGATGCAAGGAGTGACTTCCCTGGCACCGTCTCGGCAGCCTCAGATTACGTGCCACGCGGGCGGCCTCAAACGGAAGGACTCAACACACTCGCGCCATTCGGCTGCCAACCTCCGAATGGCCAATCTGTGAGCATGAGCTGTCGGCCTGTTCAGCTGGAAATCACTTCCACTCACTGGGGCGCTTTGGGAGCCGATAGTTGTCTTGAGTCATCAAATCAATGCCGCACTCGAGTTCCTCCAGCCAGTTGAGGAACTCATCGATCATTTCTTTGCCTTTGAATGACCTCCCATGCTGCGGAACAATCCATTCAAGATCCAGCTGACGCACCATGTTTACCCACAAGCGCAAAATCTTGTTGGAACCCATGAAGCGCTGGTGAAAATCCACCATGAAAGGGAGATGGTTCGCAAAATCGCTGACCGGATCGCTTAAGTTCTCCTTGTCTACGAACGACGCGCCCAGATCACCTGAAAAAAGAATCTTGCTGGTCGGATCGTAAAACTGGAAGTTGCCTTCCGAATGGAGGTAGTGCGCCGGGATGGCCACCAGCACGGAGTTTCCGATTTGCAGGGCCTTTCCCTCGTCCGGAATACTGACAAGCCGCGCTTCCATTTCCTTTGCTTTGGCCGATCTGCACAGGTGGGGAACAAACCGAGCCCACACTTTGGGGATGGCAATCTTACACTCGGTGCCCGCTACCCAATGGCTCAAAGATGAAACGATATCCGGATCCTGGTGGGATGCGATCACGTAGTCCAAATCCTTGACCGTTATTTCCTGGCTAAGGTGTTGGTATAAATCAGGATAGGTCAGATCACCACCCGGGTCTATTAGCGCCGCGTGCCCGTCGTCAATCACGAGAAACTGGTTGGACTGCACGCCGCGGCTGCCCACGATGTCTTCGTACGAAAGGCATTTGTGAACACCATCATTATATAGTTCTATTGTCATGGTTCGCGCTCTGCCTACAATTTCGTTAAAATTTGCCCTTGTTAGTGTGGGTATAGCACATTGGCGCATCTGCGGTCGTGTAGGTACGCTCTTGATCCCGCCGCGTGAGCCCTCCCCCGAAGGCATGACAGCTCTAGCGCATCATGAAGACGGATTGCCGGACCGACAGCTCAAGATGGTTTCGGCCGCTTTCCGGCGCATCGCTGGATGCATGCGACCGGTCATGACCTGCCGTTCAGCAAGCACCCGGCGACCGACGGTCGATAGCCGTCTAGCTAACGCGACGATCATTCGATCGGCGGGGTCGGGGTGGATTCACCCGGCAGTCTCACCGATTGAATAGCGACTTCGCTCTCCACCGGGGCCAGAACGAACCCGCTCGATAGCGGTCACGGTATCAATCCAGTCTTTAACATCCATCGTCAAGGTCAGACGACCCTTTTCGACAAGCGAAGCGATCTCCCAGGCGGTTATCGTCGAGATAAACGCCTGTCCATCATCGCCGCTGATCTCCTTCTCAATCGCTTTGCGCGCCCTGCCGAAGAGTTGCTCATCGTCGTTCACCCAGCAGATCAACGCGTGGGTGTCCAAGACGATCATGTGAGCGCCTCCCAGTCTTGCTCACACACCGGCTCTGAGCGCCAGCGACTAATCAATCAACCGGCCTGGCGGCTCCAGGCATCTAGCCGCGTGACTCGCTGTCGCGGTGCTCAAGGAACAGGGCGATGCCACCGGCCAGTTTCGCAAGAGCCACTTCGGAGATCGCGACGAGCATCTGCCCAGCAACCATGGCTTCGACGAGACTGGCCCAACGATCGGGACCAGTTCGCTGGGCGGTGCCCCGAAAGCGCAACAAACCAAACATAAGTTGCGTTTCGTACCGCCCTGCACTTCCAGTACCTTTTCCCAACCCCATGCTCACGGAGGATTGTAGATGCCCTGCGCGAAGACAAAGTGTCGGAATTATTTGATCGTCAGCTTTTTGCTGGCGTTTTCCTTGGTCGCGACCGCGAGCGGAGGTGACCCCCTGCCATCCTGGAATGATGGCGCCGCAAAATCGTCGATTTTGGCGTTCGTCGGCAAGGTCACCGACGAGTCTTCGCCGGATTTCGTATCGGTACCGGAACGCATCGCGACTTTCGACAACGATGGCACGCTGTGGTCGGAGCAGCCGGCCTACTTTCAGCTGCTATTCGCGATCGAGCGAGTCAAGGCGCTGGCACCCGACCACCCGGAATGGAAAACAGAGCAACCGTTCAAGGCGGTGCTCGAAGGTGACATGAAGTCACTCGCCGAATCGGGCGAGAAAGGGTTGGTCAGGCTAATCATGGACACCCACGCCGGCATGACCACCACCGAGTTCCAACAAGTCGCGAAGGACTGGATCACAACCGCAAGACATCCGACGAGCAAGCGGCCATTCACCGAGATGGTGTATCAGCCGATGCTGGAGTTACTGGATTACCTGCGCGCAAACGGCTTCAAGATCTTTATTGTCTCCGGGGGTGGTATCGAGTTCATGCGCCCATGGGTCGAACAGGTGTACGGTATCCCACCGGAACAGGTGGTTGGCAGCAGCATCAAGACCCAGTTTAAGATGAGGGATGGCGAGCCGGTGCTCATCCGCCTGGCCGAGATAGACTTCATCGACGACAAGGCCGGCAAGCCGGTCGGAATCAACCAGCATATCGGCCGGCGCCCTATCGCCGCTTTCGGCAACTCCGATGGCGACCTGCAGATGCTGCAATGGACCGCCGCCGGTGATGGGGCGCGCTTCGCGCTATATGTTCATCATACCGACGCCGAACGCGAGTGGGCCTACGACCGGGAGTCGCATATCGGCAAGCTGGACAAGGGCTTGGACGAGGCCCAGGCCAAAGGCTGGACGGTGGTCGATATGAAAAGGGATTGGAAGACCATTTATCCCGGTCCGTCCAGATAGAGGCAACGCTTCTGCTGTCCTGCGTAAAGTGGCAATCGATGGTGCGACGGAACGGCGTTGCTCCTTATCCGGTGGGCAATATTTACATCTGCAACTAGTGGGCTGCTTGGTAAGTTCGGTTACTCTCAGAGCCCCGCAGAATGCTTTCTTTGCTGAACGCATCTGGATGCCATGGAAAGGGGGTGCAATGAATAGTGGTGTGAGGTCCTGTGCCCGGGCTCCCGATAGGCCGGCATGATGTCGCGCATTCTCGTTTCTAGTCGTGTTTCTGCTGTCGGCGGTTCCCAGCATGGCCCGCCCAATGGCGGCAGAGGCCGTATCCGACGCCCAATCTGGCGGTGCGGGCGCCTGTCAGGTCGAGCCTTTTGCGTACGCGCCCGCCCGACTCACTGTTCAACCTGTGGCGTGAACCACCCCAAGCGAATCGGCCGCGGATCGCAACCGCTTGTCCCGCGTCCATAGCCTTACTGTCCCGTACAACGCGACCGATGCCAGCAAATGCACGTCGACATAGCCAAGCCCTCGGCCCATCAGGGTGCGCTGCTCGATGAAAAACAGCACCTCTTCGGCCGTCGCGACAGCGGCGCGCGGCAGGTCTGTTAGCAACGCCAGAATTTGATCACGCTTGCGCAGGTTTCCGCAGGCCAGTTCGCCAATCACGAACGGGTGCATCAGTACCTTGCTCGCCGTGAGCAGTTCTGCTAGCCCTCGGTCGCCCTTGCGCAAATGGTCCACCCACACCGAGGTGTCGACCAGTATCATCGGGGCTTGTTCTTACGACGTGGTACTGGCTCTAGTTGCGGCTCGCTGCCGCCCAGCTGAGCCAATCGACGTGCGCTCTCACGCTCTATCAAGGCACGCAGACCCTCCCGCACCAGCGCCGCCTTTTCGGTCACGCCGGTGATTCGCTGAGCCTCGCCCAGCAATTCGTCATCGATATTCAGAG
>CBDTXT010000254.1:0-4985 GCA_965364465.1 uncultured Chromatiaceae bacterium | reverse complement strand
TCAGCCACTCGGCCATCTCTCCAGAAACGTGCTTGGCGCTCCGATGGCCCTTCGGGCCATGCCGGGGAGCGCGATTACTCGGGACTGCGTCCCTCGCCCCTACGGGGCCGCCGTCACCCGGTGACGGTTAGCGGCGCACCGCTAACCGATCGGCTGCGCGGACCAGGAACCTGAACGCCCTGACCCGCGCATGCTCGCCACCAAGCCACCCGTGAGCCGAGAGACTTACGGGCACGAAAGCGAATCGGTCAGTCAGCCGATTGGCCGTTCTCGCGCTTGATGCGTTCGTAAATCTCTTCGCGATGCACAGACACGTCGCGCGGCGCGTTAACGCCGATGCGAACCTGGTTGCCCTTCACGCCCAGCACTGTAACGGTAACCTCGTCTCCGATCATCAAGGTTTCACCGACCCTGCGCGTCAGAATCAACATGGAGCCACTCCTTTATGAGACACCTGCGAGGCCTTCTTGGTCCTTGGGGCCCCGCCCGGTGTCTTGGTTTGCCAACCTCGCCCACTCGTTAATCTGAAACAGGCGCCTCGGGATTCTACCAATATCGCCGTCGTCGAACAAAGTCGGCTCTACGGATCAAGCCGGCGCGTCGCCGGCCAGGTCGAAGGCCGCATGCAGCGCGCGCACCCCCAGCTCGAGGTATTTCTCATCCACCACCACCGAGATCTTTATCTCCGACGTCGAGATCATCAGGATGTTGATGCCCTCTTCGGACAGCGCGGCAAACATCTTGCTAGCAATACCCGCATGCGAACGCATGCCCACCCCGACCAACGAGATCTTCACGATCCTGTCATCACCGACAACTTCGCGCGCGCCAAGTTCAGCCGCCTCGCGGTTCAGGATGCCCAGCGCCTTCGCATAATCCGTGCGGTTGACCGTGAACGTGAAATCGGTCGTGCCGTCATTGGCTATGTTTTGCACGATCATGTCGACCTCGACATTCGCTTCGCCGACCGGCCCGAGTATCTTGTACGCAACGCCCGGCTGATCGGGCACCCCGCGGATGGTCAGTTTCGCCTCGTCGCGATTGAACGCGATGCCCGAGATTTTCGCTGCTTCCACGCCCTCTTCCTCCAGAGTGATCAGGGTACCGTCGCCACTGTCCTCGAAACTCGACAATACGCGCAATGGCACATTGTACTTCCCGGCAAACTCGACCGACCGGATCTGCAACACCTTCGAGCCGAGGCTCGCCATTTCGAGCATTTCCTCGAACGTGACACGGTCGAGCTTCCGGGCCTTGGGCTCGACCCTCGGATCGGTGGTGTAGACACCGTCGACATCGGTGTAGATCTGGCACTCGTCTGCCTTCAGCGCTGCGGCCATCGCAACCGCCGTGGTATCCGAGCCACCGCGCCCCAGCGTGGTGATGTCACCGTGCTCGTCGACACCCTGAAAGCCGGCCACGACGACGACGCGCCCGTTCTTGATGTCGGCGCAGACGCGCGCGTGATCGATGTCCATGATACGTGCCTTGGAATGCGCACTGTCGGTGAGGATATGGACCTGGGCGCCCGTGTACGACCGCGCCGCGCAGTCGACCTCTTCCAGCGCCATGCACAGCAGCGCGATCGTGACCTGCTCGCCGGTCGAGACCAGCACGTCCATTTCACGCGGGTTCGGGGCGTCGCTTATTTCGTTCGCGAGTGCGATGAGCCGGTTGGTTTCACCCGACATCGCGGAGACGACGACAACCACATCGTCACCGCGGTCACGAAAGCGCTTGACGCGCGCGGCGACGCCCTGGATCCGTTCCACGGAACCCACGGATGTCCCACCGTATTTCTGAACAATCAGTGCCATATTGCCAATCCGACCATCGGCCCCGCAGCGGCGACCAAGCCTCCCGCGCGCCGGAAAAGGGCGCGATTTAACACCATTTGGCGATCAAACTAAAGCCTTTCGGCCACCCAGGCCTGCGCCAGTTCGAGCGCCTTCGGCACGCCGTCGGGGTCCGAGCCCCCGGCCTGTGCCATATCGGGCCGACCGCCCCCCTTGCCGCCGACCTGCTCGGCCGCGACTTTGACCAGGTCGCCGGCCCGGCAGCGGTCGGTCAGATCCTTGCTCACGCCGGCGATCAGGTTGACCTTTGAGCCATTGACCGCGGCGAGCAGGATCACCGAACGCCCGAGCTTGTTCTTGAGTTGATCGAGTGTGTCGCGCAGCGACTTGGGATCGGCACCATCGAGGCGCGCCGCCAGCACCCGGGCACCCTTGACCTCCACTGCCTGCGCGGCCAAGTCGGAACCGGCCGCCGACGCGAGCTTTGCCTTGATCTGATCGAGTTCCTTCTCCAGCCGCTTGTTGCGATCGATGAGCTTGCCGAGCTTGTCCTCGAGTTCGTCACGGCCGGCGTTGATCAGGCTGCCGAGGCGCAGCAGACGCTCCTCGTCGGCCTCGACCCACTCCAGCGCTCGCGCACCGGTGACCGCCTCGATACGCCGCACGCCCGAAGCGATCCCGGTCTCGACGACGATCTTGAACAGACCGATGTCACCCAGCGCCTTGACGTGCGTACCGCCGCACAGCTCAGTCGAGAAATCACCCATGCGCAGCACGCGGACCTGTTCGTCGTACTTTTCACCGAACAGGGCCATCGCGCCCGCGGCCTTGGCGTCGTCCAAGGCCATGATGCGCGTCTCGACCGTGTGGTTGCCGCGGATCTGTTCGTTGACCAGGCGCTCGATCTCGACCAGCTGCGCACGGCTCAGCGGCTCGAAATGCGAAAAATCGAATCGCAGCCGCTCGGGCTCGACCAGCGAGCCCTTTTGTCCGACGTGGTCACCCAGCACCTGGCGCAAGGCCGCGTGCAGCAGGTGCGTCGCCGAGTGGTTCAGCGCCGTGGCGCGGCGCCGTCCGGTGTCGACCTCCGCCTTTATCGAGTCGCCGACGCTGATCTCGCCGGACCGGAGCTCCCCGACATGTGCGAACACCGTGCTGGACGGTTTACGCGTGTCAGAGACCACAAACTCCCCACCGCCGGGAACGTGGAGACGGCCAACGTCGCCGACTTGGCCGCCGGACTCCGCATAGAACGGCGTGCGATCCAGTACGACCATGCCCTCGTCTCCGGGGGCCAGCCGCTCGGCCGCCTCACCGTCGTGAAACAACGCGATGACCGTCGCCGAGTCCTCCAGGCGCTCGTAACCGGTGAAGTCGGTTTCACCGTCGATATCGACCTCCGCGGCCTGGGCCACACCGAACTGGCTGGCCGCGCGTGCGCGGCTGCGCTGTGCGTCCATTGCCCGCTCGAATCCTTCACGGTCGATCGCCAGGCCTTTTTCGCGTGCGATATCCGCGGTCAGGTCCGTCGGAAAACCGTAGGTGTCGTAGAGCTTGAACACGACCTCGCCAGGGATGACCTCGCCCTCCATGCCACCAATCGCCTCGTCGAGTATCTTCATGCCCTGCTCAATGGTTTCGGCGAAGCGTTCCTCTTCGAGCCGCAGCACCCTCGTGACCATTGCCTTGGACCGGCTCAACTCCGGGTAGGCGGCACCCATCTGGCGGTCCAGCGCATCGACCAGCCGGTGGAAGAAAGGCTCGTGCTGACCGAGTTGGTAGCCATGCCGGATCGCGCGCCGGATGATGCGGCGCAGCACGTAGCCGCGGCCTTCGTTGCCGGGCGTGACACCGTCGACGATCAGAAACGCACAGGAGCGAATGTGGTCGGCGATCACACGCAGGGATTTTGCGCTGAGATCGTCGGTTCCGGTCGCCTCCGCGGCCGACTCGATCAAGGCCCGGAAAAGGTCGATCTCGTAATTCGAGTGCACGCGCTGCATCACAGCTGCGAGCCGTTCCAGCCCCATGCCGGTGTCGACAGAGGGCTTCGGCAGCGGCGTCATCTGGCCGCTCGCGTCGCGGTTGTACTGCATGAAGACCAGGTTCCAGATCTCGATATAGCGGTCGCCCTCTTCCTCGGGCGAACCCGGGGGGCCGCCCCAGACCTCCGGACCGTGATCGAAGAAGATCTCGGAGCAGGGGCCGCAGGGGCCGGTGTCACCCATGGACCAGAAATTGTCGCTCTCGAAGGGCCGCCCGCCAGGCTTGTCCCCGATGCGCGTGAAGCGTGCGGGGTCGACGCCGACCTCGTCGAGCCAGACCGCGGCCGCTTCGTCGTCGTCGCGATAGACTGTGACCCAGAGTTTGCCGGCCGGCAGCTTCAGGGTCTCAGTGAGGAACTGCCAGGCATACAGGATCGCGTCGCGTTTGAAATAGTCCCCGAAGCTGAAGTTGCCCAGCATTTCGAAGAAGGTATGGTGACGTGCCGTGTAGCCGACATTTTCGAGGTCGTTGTGCTTGCCGCCAGCACGCACGCAGCGCTGCGAACTGGTCGCCCGGACGTAGCTGCGCGTCTCCTTGCCGAGGAATACGTCCTTGAACTGGACCATCCCGGCATTCGTGAACAGCAGCGTCGGGTCGTTGGCCGGGACGAGCGGGCTCGACTCGACGACGGCATGGCCCTTTTCCGCGAAAAAGTCGAGGAAGGCGGAGCGGATTTCTGCGCTGGTATTCATTGCGGACGGTGATCAAACGGCAAAACCGGAATGTTATGCAGCTTGAGCGGAAAAGTCATCCACGAGCAGGTACCAAAACCGCTGAATTTCAGTGAATTAGCCGCCCCTTCCGGTGAACGCCCGGGCTGATCGCGCATGCGTCGGGCAGTCGAGCTGCCGAAGGTGGATCGGAGGGCCTGGTAAATGAGACGGGTCGGGCAACGCCCGACGATGATTCGGCGGGTGGAACCCGCCCTACGATTGCACGGAGGCCGTGCATGCTGAGGTGGTTTGGGCGGGCCCTGGTATGGCGGGTCGGGCAACGCCCGATGAGAAGTCGGCGGGGGGAACCCGCCCTACGATTGCACGGAGGCCGCGCATCCTGAGGTGGTTTGCGCGGCCGCTGGTATGGGTTGGCGGGCAACGCCCGACGATGATTCGGCGGGTGGAACCCGCCCTACGATTGCACGGA
>CBDTXT010000253.1:0-4989 GCA_965364465.1 uncultured Chromatiaceae bacterium | reverse complement strand
CCGGAGGTCCGGGCACGCGGCCAGGGGGGGCTGCTCGACATAGCCCTGCACCCCGAGTTCACCACCAACAACTGGGTCTACCTGAGCTACGTCGAGGCTGGCCGGGGCGGCATGGGGACCGCGGTGGTGCGTGGCCGATTGAGTGGTGATCGGCTGTTGGACACCGAGGTCCTGTTCCGGATGCTGCCGAAATCCGGCAACGGCCGCCACTTCGGATCGCGCCTGGTTTTTGATCACGACGGGCATTTGTTCATCACCCTCGGCGACCGTGGCGATCGGCCGCGCGCCCAAGATCTCAGCGATCATGCCGGATCGGTGATTCGGCTGAACGAAGACGGCGGGGTGCCGGCGGACAACCCCTTTGTGGGCCGCCCCGGCGCACGTCCAGAGATCTACAGCTACGGGCACCGCAACATTCAGGGCGCGACCCTGCACCCGTCAACCGGCCAACTATGGACGCACGAACACGGTCCGCAGGGCGGGGACGAAATCAACCTGCCGGCCCCGGGCGTCAACTACGGCTGGCCGGTCATCACCTATGGCGTCAACTACGGGATCGGGACCGCGATCGGAGAAGGCACGGAGAAGCCCGGGTTGGCCCAGCCACTGCATCACTGGACGCCGTCGATTGCGCCGTCGGGCATGGCCTTCTACGAAGGCAACCGTTTCCCAGGCTGGCGGGGCGACCTGTTCGTCGGCTCGCTGAAGTTCGAACTGCTGCTGCGGCTGGAACTGGAAGACGGGCGCGTGGTCGGTGAAGAGCGTCTGCTCGAGGAAGAGTTGGGGCGCATCCGCGACGTACGGCAGGGGCCCGACGGGCTGCTTTATCTCTTGACCGATGCGTCCGGGGACGGACAACTGGTGCGCCTGGTGCCGCTGGACTCGCCTGCATCCATCACCACTATCAGGGAGGGTGGCGGATTTCGCAGCGCTTCGGACGCCGGGCTGGGGCGCAAAGGTAGCCTTGCTCACCACTCGGCTGAGCACTCAGCCGGAGCGCTGGAGAAATCGCCGGGGTCGGGATAGGGCGGGCGCGAAAACCGCGAGAGAACAGACAAGGAGTTGATCACTAATGGCAAGGTTTCAGCGTGTTGTTCAACGGCCATTGTCCGGCCGGTGACGGATTCGGACTAGGCTTCATGTTGCTGCAAATCACCCCCGAGATCGCGCTGCCCGAGGAAGAGCTGGAGTGGCAGCCAATCCGTGCGCAGGGTGCCGGGGGACAGAATGTCAACAAGGTCTCCTCGGCCCTGCACCTGCGTTTCGACGTGCGCGCCTCGTCCTTGCCCGAGGCAATCAAACATCGCCTGCTGACGATGCGCGACCGGCGCATCAGCAGCGACGGGATCGTGATCGTGAAGGCGCAACGCTTTCGCACCCAGGAGAAGAACCGTGCAGACGCCGTCGCACGTCTCTCCGAGCTTATCGGCAGCGCCTGCCATGAGCCCAAGCGGCGCAAGGCGACCCGGCCGACCCTGGCATCGAAAAGGCGGCGGCTGGAAGACAAGACCCGGCGCGGTCAGACCAAGCGCCTGCGCGGCCGCGTCGAGGACTGAACCCCGCCCCCCGTCACGCCCACGCGATGCGGCGTAATGCATCGAGCAGGATTGCGATCGTGATAACCCAAAGCGAAGCGCGCAACATGCCGCGGTAGCTGTCGACATCGATACGCTTACGCAGGCGTATCCCCAACCATAGCGCACCGAGAATCAGCGGCAACGAGGCAACGGCGAGGCCGACCACGCTGAGGTCGAAGGCACCCTGGCCGAGGAAGCCGATGATCTGGCCCGACTTGCTGGTGATGAAACTGAGATTGAAGGTCGCGACCATCAGCGGCGTCGGGATGCGCGTATACAGCGCATAGGCGACGACCAGGGGGGCGAAGATGTTGACCACCCCGGCCAGCAGACCGAGCAGCACCCCGAAAAGTGCCATACCCCATTTCGGGACCCGGATCAGATGTTCGCCCCGATGCAGATGATCGCTGACCAGATAGGCGATCATCACTAGCGCAAGCAGGAAGCGAAAGGGTTCCGGGTCGGTCTGGAGCAGAACCTGAGTTCCGAGGAAACTGCCGACGATGGTAAAGGTCGGGATCGGCCAGTACTCGCGCAGCGCCTCGCGCCAATGACGTTCCGACAGAATGCTCACCAAATTGACCGAAACGGTCGGGACGAGTGTCAGCAGGACCGCGGTGCGCAGATCGAAGACCAGGACAAGCAGTGGAGTCGACAACAACGGGAACCCGAAGCCGAACACGCCGTGGACAAAGGCCGCAAGCAGGCTCACCAGGATGAACGGGAATTCGTTTTGCAAAGCGGACTCACTGCACGCAGCAATGCGATGGATCGACTTCGCCCAGCCTAACGCAAAGGCGCGGAGTCGCGCGGGCATATGAGTTTACCGCCGCGTCAGGCGCGGCCCAAGCCGTCGCCGACCCGATCGGCCGGCGCGCGAACTAATCGCCGGAGAGCAGGTCTCTGACGCGGTCGATGCCGAGGCTGCGCAGGTGGCGGATGTTGCGTGCCGGTATGCGCTCCGGTTCCGGATAGGCCTCGAGCGCCGCTGCGAGACCGTCCTCGCGGATCAGGTGGAACATTGGCAGTGGTGAGCGGTTGCTGAAGTTTGCCGGATCGTCGGCGGCCGCACCTTCGAAGCGGTAGTCGGGATGAAAGCTCGCGAGCTGCAGGCGGCCGTCGAGGCCGACCTCAGTCATCGCTCGTTCCATCAGATCCAGCGCATCGAGGTAGTCGTCGAACACACCGAGCGCCCGGGTCAGGATCAGCAACACAGTTTCCTGTTCGCGTGGGTCGCTGGCGACACATTCATCCAGTGTGACGAGAAAATCGTGAAAGACACCGTCGAGCGCGCTTGCCTCACTGACCCTGTAGGCGATGCGGCCCGCATGGTACGGGGCCGCGGCGAACGGGCAGAGACGCTGCCCGATCACGAAGCGTTCCAGCCATCGGCGCGTCAGACCGATCGCCGCCTCCGCATCGGGCGGATTCATTCCAGCACCTCCACCGGCATGCCCAGCTGCAGCCGCCCCACGCCGTCGTGGATCAGATTCTGGCCAAAATAGACCTTGTTGTCCCGTCTGCGATAGGTCAGCAGGGTCTGCATCGGCTCGCGGCCACGTTCACCCGTGTCGGGATCGATGGTCGGGATGATGCAGCGCGAGCAGGGTTTGACGACGCGGAAACCGATGTCGCCGATTCGGATGCGCTGCCAGTCGTCCTCGGCATGCGGCCTGCACCCACTCACCACCAGGTTGGGACGGAAACGCAGCATGGAAAGCGGCGTCTGCAAGCGATCATTGAGATCGTCGAGCGAGGCCTGGGAAATCAGCAGGAACGGAAATCCATCGGCGAGGCCCACTTGATCGTCCGGCATCGCAAAGCCCGGGTCGACCGGGCGCCGCACATCCTCTGGCAGCTCGACCAGATGGCAATGTACGCCGAGAAAGTCGCTCAACCAGCGGTCGGCGACATCCCCAACGCGCACCGCAGTCAGCGAATCCTGCCATACATGGACATCGAGCCGATCACCCTCGGACGCGCCCACCGCGAGGTCAGGCATCCCGGGCGCCTGCAGCCGCAATACCCCGCCGTCGACGAACCGCGTGGAGATCAGGGCCATCCGCGGCAGCTGACGCTGCGTGAGGAAGCGCCCCTGGGCGTCGACCAACATCCAGTGGCGGTCCAGTTCAGGGCCCCGCGGGCCGACCGACATCGCCTGCTGCACCTGCCCGGCGAGCGACTTGACCGGATAACGATAGAGCCCCGCGAGGCTTAGCTGTGACATCGGTCGACTCCTCAACTTTCCTGCCGGTCCGCCGCTCTATTCAGTCGATTCGCGACACATCGGGAACTGCTTATGGAACTCGCCCCCTATCTGCGCCTAATGGTACAGCGCAACGCCTCCGACCTGTACTTCAGTACCGGCGCATGCCCTCATCTCAAAATCAGCGGACAAACCGTTGCGATCGGAGACAAGCGCATGGGACCGGGCGACGTGTCCGCGCTGGCGTATTCGGTCCTGAACGACGAGCAGATGCGGGAGTTCGAAGGGACGATGGAGTGCAACCTCGCCATCTCGGTGCAGTCGCTCGGACGGTTCCGCGTCAACGTGTTCCGCCAGCGGGGCGATGTGGCGATGGTGATCCGCTTCATCAAGGGCGAGATCCCAAGCATCGAGGAGCTTCATCTGCCGCAGTCGCTGAAGAAGCTCATTATGCAGAAGCGCGGCCTGATCCTGGTTGTCGGCTCCACCGGCTCGGGCAAGTCGACCACGCTGGCTTCCATGATCGATTACCGCAATGACAATGTAACAGGCCATATCCTCTCAATAGAGGATCCGATCGAGTTCCTTCACCAACACAAGAAGTCGGTCGTCAACCAACGAGAGATCGGGCTCGACTCGATGAGCTACGAGAATGCGCTGAAGAACGCGCTGCGTGAGGCGCCCGATGTCATCCTCATCGGTGAGATCCGTGATGCCGCGACCATGCAGCACGCGATCGCATACGCGGAAACCGGTCACCTTTGCCTGTCCACGCTGCACGCCAACAATGCGAACCAGGCGCTGGACCGTATCATCAACTTCTTCCCCGACAGTGCCCATCAGCAGATCCTCAACGATCTTTCGATGAACCTGCGTGCGGTGGTGTCCCAGCGCCTGATTCCGACCGTCGATGGCGGCCGTCGGGCGGCGATCGAGATGCTGATCCAGTCAGCCTATACCGCGGAGCTGATCCAGAAAGGCAAGATCCACGACCTCAAGGAGGCGATGGAGCAAGGCAACGAGCGCGGGATGTTCACATTCGACCAGTCGCTTTACGAACTGTACAAAGAAGGTTCGATCGCGCTAGAGGAGGCGCTGAATCACGCGGACTCGAGGAACAACCTCGCGCTCCGGATCCGGCTCGACTCCGGGGCAGCCGAGCAGGAAAAGGAGCAGGACAGGGGTATGGTCATCACCGCCTGACCG
>CBDTXT010000252.1:0-4998 GCA_965364465.1 uncultured Chromatiaceae bacterium | reverse complement strand
TGTGCTCTTCCGATCTGCCGCAGGATCGCACCGCCGCCGGTCGCCAACACCTGATTGTCCACCTGTGTGAGTTCGTCGACGACCTGCTGTTCGCGTTGCCGAAAACCTTCTTCGCCTTCGTACTCGAAAATCGTCGGGATATCGACGCCGGTGCGCCGCTGGATTTCGAGGTCGCTGTCGTTGAACGTCATGCCGAGCGACTGGGCGAGCTGTTTTCCGATAGTGGTCTTGCCGGCACCCATCGGGCCGATCAGAAAAATACGATTCGGTTTGGCCATGGGGCGCAATGTTACTAGGGTATTGGGTCCGGGCGCGAGGGCCGAGGGATTCGCGGCGCACCGGATAAACGAAAGGGGCGGGGGATACGACCCCCCGCCCTCGTTCTGCAGGCTCGCGCCTCAGCGCAGTGTCAGCGTGTCTTTGAGTATCTTCGGTGTCACGAAGATCAGCAGCTCCGAGTTTTCGTCCTGGACCTGATTCTGCTGGAATGCCCAACCCAGGTACGGGATGTCGCCGAAGAACGGAACGCTGTTGCGTCGCTTCGATTTGGTCCGCTCGAACACGCCACCGAGCACCACGGTCTCGCCGTTGTCGACCAGCACCGAGGTCTCGAGTTCACGCGTGTCGACCGGTGGAACACCGAGGACGGCACGGGTGAAATCAGGATTGTCCTTGTTCACCTTCAGATCCATGATCACGCGGTCGTCCGGCGTGATGTGGGGCGTGACTTCGAGTTGCAGCACCGCCTCTTTGAAGGAGACCGAGGTTGCCCCGCTCGACGTGGCCTCCTGATAGGGGATCTCGACACCCTGCTTGATCACCGCCTTGTTCTGGTCGGACGTGATCACGCGCGGGCTGGACACGATCTCGCCCTTGCCTTCCTGCTGCATCGCGCTCAGCTCGAGCCGCAGCAGATACGAACCCATCTTGCCAAGGATCATGTTGACCGCGCCACCGCTGCCGGCCGCCAGTGTCTGGGGCAGATTGACCAGCAGGTTTTCGTTGGTGCCGCCGGTCGAAATGAACGGTCCGGCGAGCCCAGAGGCATCGAGGTCGCCTGGCAGCCCGCCGCCATAGACACCCACGTGATGGTTGGGATCCGGATTGTTCGGCGTAACCCCGCTGATACCGAGTTTGACACCGAGATCGCGCGCGAAGTCATTGTTTGCGATCACGATTCGGGACTCGATCAACACCTGGCGGATCGGCACGTCGAGCTCGCCTACCAGTGCGCGAACCTCGCTCAACTTGGCTGCCGTGTCCTGTACCAGCAGCGTGTTGGTCCGTTCGTCGATCGACACGCTGCCGCGTTCCGAGATCAGCTTGTTATCGGTAGACTTGAGCAGTGCCGCGAGGTTCGACGCCTTCGCGTAGTTCACCTGGATCAGCTCGGAGCGCAGCGGCGCCAGTTCCTGGATCTGCTGCTGCGACTCGAGTTCCAGTTTCTCGCGCGCCGCGATCTCCTCGGTCGGCGCGACCAGGACGACGTTGTCGTTGCGGCGCATCGACAGCCCCTTGGTCTTCAGGATGATGTCCATCGCCTGATCCCAGGGCACATTCTTCAGGCGCAGCGTAATCCGGCCGCCGACCGTGTCGCTGACCACCATGTTGAGTCCGGTGAAATCGGCCAGCAACTGGAGTACCGCGCGCACCTCGATATCCTGGAAGTTCAGCGACAGCCGGTCGCCCTCGTAGATCTGCTGTGCCTTCAGGCGTTGCTCTTTCTCCTGCTTGGTCAGCGAGCGGAATTCAACCGTGTAGATGTTGTTCGCCTGGTAGGCCAGGTGCTCGAACTCGCCGGCAGTGGCAATGGTCATGCGAACATTGCGCCCGTCGGGCCGCGTGTCGACGGTCTTGACCGGCGTCGCGAAGTCCAGCACATCGAGCGACCGGGCAAGTTGCGGGGGCAGGCTGGTATCCAGGAAATCCAGCACGACCTCGTTCCCCTGCTGGCGCATATCCACCGAGATCGACGGATCGGACAGTTCGATCTCTACCCGACCCTCGCCCTGGGTCCCGCGCCGGAAGTCGATGTTTTCGAGGCTCAGCCCCTGGCGGCCGGGTACATTGCGCTTCGATGTGCCCGCCGCGGGCGCCGCGACGGACATGGTGCCGGCACCGCTGCTCGAACCAAGGCTCACGATGACCTTGTTGCCCTCGGTGCGGATCTCATGCGTCGTCTGCTCCAGCAGATTGATAACGACGCGGGTACGGTCACCGGCCTCGATGGCGGTGACGCTGCGCGCCATACCGATCGCGACCGGCGTCACTTTTTGCTCGAGCGAACTCGTGGTGTTCACCAGATCGATCGCGATACGGGCCGGATTGTCGGTAGTGAATGACGCCGGTTCCGCCGTCGGCTCACTGGTGGTCAATACGATCTCGACCCGATTCCCGGGCAAGGCCGAAAAACTGATGTCCTGCAACTCGTTCGCCACCGCATCGGACAGGAAGGCCCAAAGCAGCACCAATCCAAACAGTGCGGTCTTGCGCGCCATTACCTTTTTACACATCGTGCCTTCTCCTATTCCTCGCCCAATGCGATGGCGGCTTCCTTCTCGAGGAAACCTGTGCCCGTGGGTACGAGTTCAATCAGCTCTATTTTGTCTTCACTGATCCGGGTGATCTTGCCGTCGTTCTCGCCCATGTAATTGCCGGCAGCCACGCGGTGGATGGTGCCGTCGGACGTCTTGACCAGACCCCAGGTCTGCAAATCCTGCTCGAGGGTTCCCACCATGCGCAGTGAATCGAGCGTGAAAGATTCCAGCTCTTCCTTGCGTCGATTGGGGTCGGGACGGATGCCATCATCCAGTATCGTCTCGCTGGCCAGTGTTTCCTCGTCGGGCGCCGTGAACGGATCCCGTCGATTCTTTGCCGAGTAGACGAAACCGATCACCTGTTTCACCTCTGGAATAGGTTCGATGCCCGAGGGCGGTCGACTCTTGACCTCCTCCACATATCCGCGCAGGTCCGACATGTCGTTATTGACACACCCGGCCAGCAGCAGAGGCACCACCAAGGGGATCAACTTCCTCATGATCAACCACCTGCCTCATCGAGATAACGGTAAGTACGCGCCAGTGCTTCCATAACCAACTTGCCCGGGCTGTTGGGGCGGTTCTGGATCTGAACGTCGTGAATCGTCACGATTCTCGGCAAAGCTGCCAGCCCGCTGACGAACTCACCAAATTCGTGATAGTTGCCGATGACCCTAATCCTGATCGGGAGCTCGGCATAGAAGTCCTTGGGCACCTCGCCCTGCGGCTGAAACAACTCGAACTCCAGGCCTGCCGCCAATCCGGTCTGCGAAACATCGACCAGGAGATCGGCCACTTCTGTACGGTTCGGCAACTGTCGCAGCATCGCACCGAACGATTCCTGCATCTCGGCCAGTTGCTCGCGATAGGCCTCGAGGTTCGCGGCCTTGGCCTGCTTGTTCTCGAAGTCCTGGCGCAGATCCTGCTCGGTCTTTTCGGCCTGCGCGAGTTTCTCGTAGCGACCCTCGATGTCGTAGAAATACCAGCCCACGCCGACCAATGTGCACAACACGAGAATCAGAAGGGCCTTTACGAATCCGGGCCAGTCGCCAATATTGCTGAAATCGAGCTCGTTGAGTTCTTGCATGTTCATTGCGCCGATTCCTCCTTCGGCACGACCTGGACCAGACCGAGCTGGAAGGTATTGCCCGCCGCATTGGTCTTGTCCTGATCCTTGTTCTCGATGATCTTCAGCTTGGGATCGTGTAGCCAGGGGCTGGACTCAATGTTCCGCATATAGGTCGAGACCCGCGCATTCGACTGGGCCCGGCCGTTCATGACCAGACTGCGACCCTTCTGGGTCAACTGATTCAGGTAGGCCCCGTCCGGCAGTACCGTGACCAGCTCGTCGAACAGATGAACAATCTGCGGCCGGCTGACCTGGAGGTCCTCGATCACCTTCATCCGGGCAATCAGCTTCTGGCGTGTCTGCTCGAGTTCCTTGATCTCTACGATCTGCTTGTCGACCTTGGCAATCTGATTCTCGAGAAACTGATTGCGGTTTTTCTGGTGATCGACCATGCCCTGGACATAGAAGAATCCCCAATATCCCATGCCAAGCACGGTCACCATCAGGGCGCCGAGGATCGTGAAGCCGAACTCACGCTGACGCTGTTTGCGCAGCTTTTCCCGCCAGGGGAGTAGGTTGATATGGGCCATGTCAGTCGAAGCTCCTCAATGCGAGGCCGCAGGAAATCATCAGCGCCGGCGCATCGTTGCTGAGCACCTGTGGTTTGACTCTGGAGGCCACGGCCATGTTCGCGAACGGATTCGCGACGACGGTCTCTACCCCGAGGCGCTCCTGAATCAGATCGTCGATCCCAGGTACCGAGGAACTGCCCCCGGCCAACACCACCAGATCCACGCTGTTGAACGCACTCGCGGAATAGAAAAACTGGATAGAGCGGTTGACCTGTTGCGCCATCGCCTCTTTGAACGGCTCTAGCACCTCCGGGATGTAATTGTCGGGGAGACCACCCTGACGTTTCGCCATCCCGGCTTCTTCGACTGAGAGACCATAGCGGCGCTGGATCTCCTCGGTCAGCTGGCGTCCACCGAAATTCTGCTCGCGCGTATAAATGATGTGATTGTTGTGCAGCACGTTGAGCGTCGTCGTCGTAGCGCCGATGTCGGCTACCGCAATGGTCTGCTCCTCACCGCCATTCGGCCACTGATCGACGAGCTGCGTGCAAGCAGTCTCCATCGCATAGGCCTCGACGTCGACGATCTCACAGCTGAGACCGGCGAGCTCGAGCGCGGCCACGCGGTCATCCACGTTTTCGCTTCGTGACGCGGCCAGCAGCACGTCCACCAGTTCGCTGCTCTTGTCCGATGCACCCAGGACCTGGAAGTCGATATTGACCTCTTCCAGCGGATAGGGGATGTACTGGTCGGCCTCGAGTTGAATCTGGCTCTCCATCTCTCGGTCTGAAAGCGCTGCCGGCATCGAGATCAGTTTGGT
>CBDTXT010000251.1:0-5013 GCA_965364465.1 uncultured Chromatiaceae bacterium | reverse complement strand
ACTATGCGGATCGACGTGTCGCGGAGTGGATTGGCGCCGGCCGCTGACCGCCGCGGCCTGGGAACCCCCCCGCCGGCGGCCGGTTCCCGGTCGCCGTGGCGGACGCTGTTCGATCTGCGCCGAACGGGCGGACACCGGACACGCCACCCAGCGGTTCTACATGAGCGGGTAAGGGGTATCCTGTTCCAGTCCCAGCAACTGGCCACCGAGCATCAGGGCCTGATCGACGAAGTCGGCCTGCCTGCCCCAGCGCGCATCGGTGTCCATGACCTCGTCCATCGCGCTGTTGATCACCCGCAGCGCATGGCTGCCAACGGTACGCTGGGCGGGCGCGAGCCGCTCGCTGACGACGTAGAGCCGTGGCTGTGTCTCGCCCTCCTTGACGAATGCGGCGATGAACTCGTAGCTACGCGGGTCCGCGCTCTCGACTTCGCCCAGCACCGTCACCGCGAAGTCACCGTACTGGTAGCGCCGCTGCGGAATCGCGCGTTGGATCTTCGGAAAGTTGCTCACCCTACCACCCTCGTGTGCAGGTTCAGCTGTCGCCCGGCCCCCTTTCGCCGAAGCGCGTACTGCCGACCCGCAGCACCAGGACCGCCAGGGAAAGGATCAGGATCGACGCGGTCAGCGTCACCATATGGATATCCGACATTTCCTTGATGTCGACGGCCAGCACCCGGGTCAACGCGGTGATCGCGATGTAGATCAGGTAGCGCACCGGCAGATGCTTGGTCTTGAAATAGATGCCGACCATCGCCCCCAGTTCCAGGTAGATGAACAGCAGCAGCACATCTTTGATCTTCGGCCCACCGTGCGCGATGATCTCTATCAACTCCGCCCAGGAGGCCCAGACGATCGCGGCACCGATGACGAACAGGCCGAGCAGGTGGAAGCCCTCGAACAGCTTGTTGCCGATATCGATCAGTTTCTTGTCGATCAAGTGCTCTGACATCAAGCAAGACTCGGGTGAGAAGACGTGCGTGCAAGACTAACCAACGCGGCCCGCGGCTGCCAAGTGTCGATGGTCCTCGCAGGCCTGCTGCTGACGAGTGCGTGGGCCCAGCCGCCGCCGAACGGATTGCGCGACTGTGTCGCCAAGGCAAGCGATCCACGGGCGATCGCCGCCTGCGAGCGGCAGGAACAGGCGGCGCTGAAAGAGCGAATCGAGCTGCTTGGTCAGACCATTCGCCAGCGGCTGGATGCAAGGGAGCGCGGCCTGTTCGAACGCAACGAGACGGCCTGGCGGGCCTTTTTCGACAGCGAGCGGGCGATGCTCGAGCTCAGCCTGGCGAAGCGCACGGACGGCCTCGGTGCGACGCTCCGCGCCGGGGCAGTGAACCGGCTCTATGAGCAGCGCGAGCGGCAGCTGCGCGAACACCTGCACAACCTGAACCAGCGCGCAGCGCGCGGCGTCGCGGATCCCTGATTGCTTTCACCCGACGGCCTGCGCGGTTTAACGCACTCGGCGAGGGGCGACGCGTCGGTTACCATAGGGATATCCCAGGTACGCAGCCGAAGAGCAACGCCATGCCCTATTTTGTCTACTATCTGACCGAACACGCCGACAGTCCGAAGCGATCCCTCGAGCACGTCGAGACCTTCGACGATTTCAAGTCGGCGCGCACGCTGGCCCGGGAAAAGCGGGCCGAACTCAAGGCCGCCGCCGAAGACCGGGACTGCCGGCTGATCTTTGCGAAAAGTCAGACCGAGGCGGAGAAACTGCTCAGTGCACCGCGCGAGGAGCGCGTGGTCGGGGAGGATTGAGCCCGGGGTACGACACGGTCTACTCCGCCAGCCAGAGACGCAGCCGCAAACCCCATTCGGTCGAATAGCCCTTCGCCGCATAACGGATTTGGCCGTTCGTATCGACGACGAAGGTCGCCGGCACACCGTTCACTCCCCATTGCCGGGCGATATGGCCGGCCTCGTCCATCAACACCGGCAGCTGCAGCGCATGCTCTGCCAGATAGCTGCGTAGCTCGTCGGGGGTTCCCGAAGTGGTCGCAACCGTGATCACCCGGCGGTCCACCGCGAGGTTCGCGATATTGTCCTGCTCGAGGCGGCAGACCGGACACCAGCTTGCCCAGAAATGCACCAGCTGCGGGCCCTCGGCGGGGTCGAGCTGCCAGGGGCTGCCATCGATCAAGTGCCCGCTCAGCGGCGGTGCGGCCCCATGCACCAGGCTGCGTGCCTGCCACCACTGGACCGCGGCGAAGACCAACAGCAACAGTGCGATATCGCGCAGCCAGCGCCACCAGCGACCGCGCCTCGCGCGACCGCCGCCGGATTGGGTCTGAGGGGATTGCTCGTCCATTGGGTGCGGCTGGGCTCGGGATTGTCGAGTCTAGCAGAATCAGAATGCCCCGGCCGGTGCTGGCGGACTGGACCCCACCCGACACGAACCGCGCAAGCAGTCTGGCATCAGACCCGGCGCCTGGCACCGGCCGGGGACTCGGGTCGCGTTCGACCGGGGAAAAGCCGGCGGCTTGCGCCGGTCAACGCAACGCCAGCTTGTCGCTGCCGTTCATCGCGCTGTAGAAACGGATGACCTTGCGGACGTAACCCTGGGTTTCGTCGTATGGGGGGATTTTGTTGCCATAGCGAATGACCGCATTCTCGCCGGCGTTATAGGCCGCGAGCGCCAGCTGCAGGTCATTGTCGAACATCTCCAGCAGGTCGCGCAGGTACCGGCTGCCGCCGCGCAGGTTCTGTGCCGGATCGCGCCGATCACTGACCCCGTAGCGTTCCGCGGTCGCCGGCATCAACTGCATCAGGCCGACCGCACCCTTGTGCGAAACCGCATCCGCACGGTAAGCAGACTCGGCCCGCACCACGGCGTGGATCAACGCCGGGCGCAGACGGCTCTCCTCGGCGGCTGTCTCGATCAGGGGTGCCAAGCGGTCGCGCCGCTCGAACATCGCCGACAGCACGGATTTCGCGGACGGGCGCGATGCGCTGATACGGCCGGTCGAGATGGAATAGCGCTTGACCAGCCGCATGCCGCGCATGGGCTGGTCGGTCAGGTGAATCCCGCCCTGGGCATCCCGGTACTTGTACACCTCGGCGGTCGCGGCCATCGGCGCGACCAGGGCGACAAACAAAACGACAAGCAACGACTCTTTTGCGACCAGCATCTCTCACTCCCAGCGCGGAGTGTAGCACCCCGCCGCCTTCGTCGATGCGAAGGCCGCGAGCTCTCTGCGCTACCCGTGTAACGGCGATGCCGGCACCCGACTTTAGCGGTCACCGGTAATTTGTGACCTCTTTCGCCAAACCAGCATGCGATTGTTCACCGGCATCTCGATGTCTTCGGCGAGTTCCATACCCGCGACATCTGCCACTTCGGACAGCCAGGCCAGGTCACGGACGCCCATCTGCGGATCGCGCGCCTTCAACCAGGTGTCGAACTGTTCGTTGCTCGGCGCCGTGTGGCGGCCGTGATAGCTGAACGGTCCGTACAGCAGAAATTGTCCTTCCGGCCGCAACACCCGCCCGCTGCCATGAAACATCGCCTCGACCGCGGCGACCGACATGATGTGCGCGGTGTTGGCGCTGAACACCGCGTCGTAGGGGCCCGAAGGCCAGTCGTCGGTCAGGACATCGAGCTTCAGCGGCGCGCGCATCTGCGGCAGCGCCGCGTCCTCGAGCCAGGCCATGATGCCCGGGTGCTGCGCGGCGACGTCGCTGGTCTGCCAGACCAGCCAGGGCAATTCCGCCGCGAAGTACGCGGCGTGCTGTCCGGTGCCGCTGCCGATCTCGAGCAGGTGGCTGCTGTCGCGAAGGCGCGGCTCGAGCACCGCGAAGATCGGTGCGCGATTTTCCACGCAGGACTCGGCGAACGGCTTGTTCATGACCCGCCCATCGACCCGCGTGTGCGCGGTATCGCCCGGCGCGGCGATCTCAGGCCCCGCAGCATTTCTTGTATTTTCTACCGCTACCACAGGGACAGGGGTCGTTGCGACCTACCCTCGGGCCCTCGTGGCGCTGCGTCTGGGGTTTCGGCAACTCGCCATCGACGTAGTACCAGCGTCCCTTGTGAACCCGGAAGCGGCTGCGCTCATGGTGCTGCTGCAGCTTTCCGCCTTCGTTGAACCTGGCAACGAATTCGACCCAGCCCTCGCTGTCACCGGACTGACCGGCCTCGGTGGACAGGATCTCCAGGCCCAGCCATTCTGCGCTCTCGGCCCAGCGGCGCGTCGCCTCCCGGTCCCAGTCGCTGCTATGCTCTGGATGCAGCGTATCACCCAGATAGTCGACGGCATGTTCGACATACGCGCTGTATCTCGAACGCATCAGGGCCTCGGCGGTCGGCGCAGCGGCGGCGCCGGTCACGAACGGCCGACAACAGTCTTCGTAGTCCCGACTCGAGCCACAATGGCAAGAAGGAATGGCGTGTCGTTTCCCTGGCAGGCTTGAACCCCGAGATTCTACCGCCTCGACTGCGATCCGTCGCATCCGACGTGCGCTACACGCCCGGCACGCGGCCCGCTGTCGTCGGATGACGGGATGGCCGGGTGCCCGAAACCCGGGTTTCGACGGGGCTGCATCGGTCGGTTTAGATCAGCCAGGTCAGCAGCATGGCGACGCATACGACAGCGGCCGCTTCGCAAGCCAGCGCAAGCAAGGAAATCGCGCCGGGGGGCGATTGAAGTTCGCTCTTCGCTGCCTGATACAACATGCTGCTCACCTGTATTGCTTGATGTACTGTACTACATCGTATATACAACATGCACACTCCAAGTGTGCCGGACTGGAATGGCCAAAACCAAAATAATCAACTTCAGAATCGACGCCGAGCTGAAAGACAGGGCCAGGAAGATAGCCGAAGCCGACGGTCGCAGCCTGTCGAACTGGATCACGGTGCTGATCGAGAAAGAGGTCAAGAAGTCGAAACGGAAGGACTGAACCGCCGCTTGGGCTGACCGCCGATGCGGCTGCCGACCGCCCTCGGTTGCGAGGGACCGGCGGCAGGCACAGCCTGCCCTACCACTGGACGGGCGAAAAAGAGGTCGA
>CBDTXT010000250.1:0-5027 GCA_965364465.1 uncultured Chromatiaceae bacterium | reverse complement strand
CCGTGTCGGTGGGCCAACTACCCGACGATCACCGTTAAGTAAGTGCCATTGGGTTGAGGGCAGCGTTGATACGGTCCACCGCGAGGAGTCCCGCCAGACCGATCCCGACCAGCAGCGCGGCCATCAGCAGATAGCCCAGACCGATACGCTTACCCACAGTGAACATGCTGCCGTCCCGAAACCCCGTCTGCGTCGCAGGAGGTCGGCGAACCCGGACAGAACTTGAATCGCGAGGCTGTGTGACGCGTTAGAATGAAGGCGGCGGGCGAAACCGACAGGTCGGACGAGGAGGCTGCGGATGTTCACCGGGATTATCGAAGCAGTTGGTGAAATCGACGAACTGCAGCCGCGTGGCGGCGACATCCGGCTGCGTATCCGCAGCGGACGGCTGGATCTCGGCGACGTCAATCCGGGTGACAGCATCGCTGTGAACGGCGTCTGCCTCACCGCGGTGCAGCTGCCCGGTGACGGCTTCATGGCCGATGTCTCGCGCGAGACGCTGTCGCTCACCACGCTCGGCTCCCTCGATACCGGTGACCGGGTCAATCTCGAAAAGGCGCTGACGCTGGCCAGCCGGCTCGGCGGGCACCTGGTGAGCGGCCATGTCGACGGCATCGGCCGCGTGATCGAGCGTCGCGACGACGCGCGTTCGGTGCGATTTGGCATCGAGGCCCCAGTGGGGCTGGCCAAGTACATTGCGCACAAGGGTTCGATCACGGTCGACGGCACCAGCCTGACCGTGAACGCGGTCGACGGCCGCCGCTTCGAACTCAACATCGTGCCACACACGCTGCAGGAAACCATTATCGGCGACTATCGACCCGGCCGGGCGGTGAACCTGGAGGTCGACCTGGTCGCGCGCTATCTCGAACGCCTGTTGCTCGGCGACAAGGCGGCCCATCCCGGTGATTCGCCGGTCGATCGCGAACTGCTGGCGCGTGCCGGGTTCACGGACCCCTAACGGGTATCGGGTATCGGCGCGCTCACGCCTGGCGCTCGGAGAAGCGCTGCATTGCCCGTGCGGCTACGCGCTCGCCGACCTCGATTACCTCGGCGGCCCGGTAGAACTCGTGCGCGCCGCAGGTGTTGATCGGGACCTCGATCAACAGATCCGGGGGGTAGGCGGCGAGCATGCAGCGCGCAATGCTGGCCTGCATCGCATCGAGTGAGAACAGCGCCGCCTCGGTCAGCGACAGGCCGGGCGAATCGCCTTTGTCGTCGTTGAGGCCGAGTCGTTCCTGCAGTTGATCGATGAATGCCTCGATCTTCTTCTGATACCGATGGCGCGGTGCCTCGTCGTCGGTCGGCGGGACCGCCGCGCGTCGGCTGCCGCCGCCGATCCCGCGGGGCACGCCGGACAGGCTGACCGCGATGATCGCGTCGGTCGGGTCCTGCAGCGTCGGCGCGATTGGCACTGGATTGAGAATGCCGCCATCGAGCAACGGCCGCTCGCCGATCAAATGCGGCGTGAAGATCGTAGGCACCGCGATCGATGCGCGAATCGCATCGAACAGGTCCCCCCGGTTCAGCCAGACCTCTTTGCGCGAGAGGACGTCGGTCGCGACAATCGTCAGCGGTATCGGCAGGTCCTCGATCAGGCGTTCGCCGACGAACTCCTGCAGTGTATCCATCAGCATCTGGCCTTTGAGCATGCCGGCGCCGCCCCAGGCGATGTCCAGATAGCGCAGCACGTTGAACTCGGTCAGGTCCTGTACCCATTCGGCATACTCGTCGAGCTTGCCGGCGGCATAAAAGCCGCCGATCAGGGCCCCCATCGAGCTGCCGGCAATGGTCCCGATTTTCCAACCGTGGCGCTCGAGCACCCGAATCACGCCGATATGCGCGAGTCCACGGGCGCCGCCGCTGCCCAGCACCAGTGAAATGGTCTTGCCGTCCCTGTCGCTGCTGCCGTGGCTCATGCGGGTGCCGGTCCGGCCGGCAGCTGCCTGGCGCGCGCCAGCGCGTCCAGCAGCAACGCCCCGGCGGTGTCCATCCGCGGGCCGTACGCGACCACGCCGTCTTCGTGGCCGTCCATCACGAACAGGCCCGTGTCCCGGCTCGGGCAGGCCTGTAAGAGGCGCGCAACCTCGTTGGCCATCTCCGGTGTGCCGTAGGCGGCCGACCGGGCCGTCAGCGCGAGGCCGAGTGCCCGCGCACGGTCCCAGATCAGCGGCGAATGGACATGGATGACTGCGTTGACCGCGGGGAGCGCCCGGTAGATCTGCCCATGGGTCATTGCCTCCGAGGATGGACGGCAGGGGCCGCCCGCGACCAGCCAGTTGCCGGCCACGTCGAATGTCTCGACCCAGGCGAGATCCTCGACGCCGAGCGTGCGTCTGCCGCCTGTCTGGGTGCCCGAGACGACGAATCCGGTCGCCGCCCGGCAGCTGACGTTGCCGAACGCGAAACCCCCGTAGCGCGCCGGGTCCTGGCCGATCAGGCGCAGCTCGCGGCAGCGCCCGAACCAGCGAAACAGTTCGTCTATGCACCCGGCGGGCGGCAGCGGGCCCGGCTGGTAGTCGAGCCGGTACTTGATCACACCGTCGGCTTCGTTCATCCGGGCATTCTCTCCCTGGGCCATAGACTGGTAAACTGCACCGTTTGCCGAATCCGATGCGATAGCATGGAACTCAACAGCACCGAAGAAATCATCGAAGACCTGCGCGCCGGGCGCATGGTCATCATAATGGACGACGAGGACCGCGAAAACGAGGGTGACCTCGTCATCGCGGCAGAGTCCACGACGCCCCAGGTGATCAATTTCATGGCCAAGTACGGCCGTGGACTGATCTGCCTTACGCTGACCAAGGAACGCTGTCGTCAGTTGCGTCTGCCGCTGATGGTCAACACCGACAACCAGCTGGAATCGACCAATTTCACCGTGTCGATCGAGGCGGCCGAGGGCGTCACGACCGGGATCTCCGCGGCGGACCGGGCGACGACGGTCTGCGCCGCGGTCAAGCCCGACGCCCAGCCGCAGGACCTGGTGCAGCCGGGGCACATCTTCCCGCTGATGGCTCAGCCGGGCGGCGTACTGGTGCGGGCTGGACACACCGAGGCCGGATGCGACCTCGCGCGCCTGGCCGGCCACTCGCCGAGCGCGGTAATCGTCGAGATCCTCAACGAGGACGGCAGCATGGCGCGCCGTCCCGACCTGGAGGCGTTCGCTGCCGCACACGACCTGAAGATCGGCACCATCGCCGACCTGATCCAGTACCGGATCAAACACGAAAAGACGGTCGAACGCGTGACCTCGTGCAGCCTGCCGACCCAGCACGGCGATTTTCAGTTGCTCGCCTATCAGGACGTGATCGGTGCCGAAATGCATCTGGCGTTGGTCAAGGGCAGCATCAGTCCCGATCGACCGACCCTGGTTCGGGTGCATGTGCAGAACACCTTGTGTGATCTGTTCGAGGGTACGCGCGATTGCGGTTGGCCGCTGCGTCGGGTCATGGACCAGGTTTCGGCCGAGGGCGAAGGTGTGATCGTCGTGCTGCGCAATTACGACACCGCGCGCGATATCGTGCAGCGTATTCAGGACTACAAATGGCATGGCGTCGAGGACCAGATCCCGCAACGTTCCAAGCCCCAGGACGACGATTTGCGCACGATCGGGGTCGGGGCCCAGATCCTGGTCGATCTCGGGGTGCGCAGGATGCGCGTGATGAGTGCGCCCAAGCACCTGCATGCGCTGGCGGGCTTCGACCTCGAGGTGGTCGAGTTCGTCGGTACCGATTAGCGTCGCGCTAACACGCTTGAAGAGGAGATCTGCATGAGCATAAAAACCATCGAAGGTGGTCTCAACGTGTCCAAGGCGCGTTTTTGCGTCGTGGTGACGCGTTGGAACAGCTTCATCGTCGACAGCCTCGAGTCCGGTGCGATCGACACGCTGAAACGGCATGGCGCGCACGATGGCGACATCACGATCGTACGCCTGCCCGGAGCCTTCGAGATGCCATTGGTGTTGGACAAGATCGCGGCCAAGGGCGACCATGATGCGATCATCGCACTCGGCGCGGTGATTCGTGGCGGCACCCCGCATTTTGAGTACGTGGCCGGCGAGTGCGTGAAGGGCATGGCGCATGTCACGCTGAAGCACGGTGTCCCGATCGCGTTCGGGGTGCTGACCGTCGACAGTATCGAGCAGGCCATCGAGCGCGCCGGTACCAAGGCCGGCAACAAGGGTGGTGAGGCGGCGGCGACCGCGATCGAGATGGTGAATCTTTTGCGTGAAATCTGAGGCATTGACGCAGTGAGCCGGCAACGCAGTCGTTCACGCAGCCTGGCGATCCAGGCCCTATACCAGTGGCAGCTAGCGGGCCAGGATGTCACTGCGATCATCAGTCACTTCATGCTGGAGCAAGACGGCAAGAAGTTCGACAGCGATTACTTCAGCGAATTGGTGCACGGTGTCCCGGCGCGGGTCGACGAACTGGACGCGGCACTGGCACCCTGCGTCGATCGGGCGCTCGAGTCGGTCGACCCGGTGGAACGCGCGATCCTGCGTCTCGGCACCTACGAGCTGATCGTCCACCCCGAGATCCCCTACCGTGTTGTAATCAACGAAGCGGTCGAGCTAGCCAAGGTGTTCGGTGCCGAACAGGGGCATCGCTACGTCAACGGCGTCCTGGACAAGGCCGCCCGCGCGCTGCGTCCGCTCGAGACGGCGGCCCGCCGCTGACCTCCTCTGGTGCCGTGTCTGTCTCCGAATTCGATCTGATCCGATGCTGCCTCAGCCGGGCGACGCCGGGGCGTGCCGATGTGTTGCTCGGCATCGGCGACGATTGCGCCTTGCTGCGACCCCCTGCGGGCCAATGCCTGGCGGTCAGTATGGACACCCTGGTCGAAGGGCGACATTTCGCCTCCGGGACCGACCCGGCCGCGCTCGGCCACAAGGCACTGGCGGTGAATCTCAGCGATCTCGCGGCGGCCGGCGCTGAACCGGCCTGGGCGACGCTGTCTCTCACGCTGCCCCGGGCCGACACGGCCGGGCGGGATGCGTGCATGCACGGCTTTGCGACTTTGGC
>CBDTXT010000249.1:0-5037 GCA_965364465.1 uncultured Chromatiaceae bacterium | reverse complement strand
CTGCTTGGCCCTATCGCCCCAAAATCCCACATCCCGGTGAGATTTCCGGGCTAGACTTTGCGCCACCTAGGATTGCCAGGGGAGATGCCTTGTCCTCGACAAAGTTCGCATGTTCTGAGCGCTGCGGCCTGGCGCTCCTGCTCGGTTTGTCGCTGCTTTGCGGTGTGGCTGTTGCGGGTGCGGTGTCTTCCGCGATCCAGCGGTTCGATTTCGCCGGCCAACCCGCCGTCGGCACCTACGCCTGGCTCGAAGCCGGCGGCTTTCGGCTGAAGCACGACGCGACGGACAGGGACAAGATCCTACTGTCGCAGTCCGACGGTGCGCTGCATCTGAAGGTCGTGAAGCCGGCCTTCGGTTTCATTGTCCACGAACAGGACGTCCCTGACGCCGGGCGTCTGCGTCTGCACTGGGGCGTTTCGGAGTACCCGGAGGGTGCCTCCTACGAACAGGGTGTCGATGACGAGGCGGTGATGCTGTATGTCTTTTTCGGCCACGTGCGGCTGCCGAGCGGCTCCCTGCTCGTCCCCGACAGCCCGTATTTCATCGGCTTCTTTCTGTGCCCGCCGGGTGTCGATGTGGTGGAGAAACCCTACGTCGGCCGTCACTTCAAGAAGACCGGCCGCTTCGTCTGTGTCGATCACGCCGGGCCGGGCCGCGCGGTCGTGACGGAGATCGATCTGCGCGAAGAGTTTCGCAAGGGCTTTGGTCTCGCCGAGGTGCCCAGCGTCTCGGGTATCAGCATCGAGATCGACACGACGGAATCGAAAAACGATGGCAAGGCGGCCGCGTTCCTGTCCCGTATCGAATTTCTCGAATAGGCCGTCGGCCCGTTGAACAACAGTCCCGGAGACCGAGTAAGCTGCGCCGGGTGACGCATCCGGTGTCGGGCCGTCCTTGCGCTGTACCGCCGCCGAACATCCACTGCAACGGAGTTTCATTCGATGATCCAACCGCCTCTTTGCCCGCATGCCGCACTGATCGCCGTCCTCTGTCTGGTGGTCCCGGCTGTCTGGGCCGGTGCGCCGAGTTTCGACTGTACGAAGGCATCCAGCGATGTGGAGCAGCTGATCTGCAGCGACGACGAACTGGCTGAGCTGGACCGTAGCCTGGCCGACCTCTATGCGGTCCTGCTGAAGAACACCCCGCCGGGCGAGCAGAAGCTGCTCAAGGCCGAGCAGCGCGGCTGGATCAAGGGCCGCGATGACTGCTGGAAGAGCGAAGACCTGCACGACTGCGTCGCGCACGAGTACCGTTTGCGCATCGATGAACTCAAGGATCGCTGAGCAGAGCACAGCAGGGGGCCCGTCGGCGGACCCGACCGATGCCGCGCGCAGCCGGTGGGCCACGACCTTTGCGTCACGCGCAATGCGCTGCGATCACGGCGGTGCATCGCGCCGGCACAGGCCCTCGACCATCGATTCGATCCGTGCCAGCCGCGCGTCCATGTCCCGGGTGACTTTCTCGATACCGTCGATTTCGACCGCGATGCCTTGGCCTTGCTCGCGGTCAAACTGTTCGTGCTCGCGCTGCAGCGTTTCCAGTACGATCCCGATCATCATGTTCAGGAAGATGAACGCGACGATGAAGATGAAGGACAGATAGTAGGCCCAGCTGAGCGGGTAGACCTCCATGGTCTCGTACATCACGTCGGTCCAGTCCTCGAAGGTGGCGACCCGAAACAGGGTCAGCATCGACACCGTGATATTGGCCCAGAGTTTCTGGTTGATGTCGTGAAAGAACATGCTGCCGGTAGCCGCATAGATATAGAAGATCACGAACATCAGCAGCGAGACATAACCCATGCGCGGTATCGCCCGGACGAACGCATTGAGTAGCACCCGGAGCTCGGGGATGATCGAGACCAGACGCAGCACACGGAATATCCGAAGCAGCCGCCCGAGCAGCGCCGCCTCGCTGTCCTCGACCGGGACCAGGCTGGCGACGACGATCACGAAGTCGAACAGGTTCCAGCCCTTGCGAAAGAATTGACGCAGACTGCCCTCGGCAATCATTCGTACAAGGATCTCCGCCAGAAAGAACAGCGTGACCGCCCAGTCGAGCGCATGCAGGAAGGCGAGGGTGCCGGCCGGGATCGCATAGGTCTTGGCGCCGATCAGCAGTGCCGAGAACACGATTACGAAGATGACGAAGGTTTCGAAAAGTTTGTTCTCGCGCAGCGCCAGGAACTTCTGCTGTAAGAGCGGGGCATCGAGTCTCATGAGGCGACCTGAAAAGCGGGTGATACGATGGAACGGAACGACGCTCCGTCGGCGGAATTATACCGGTCGCGACCTGCAGGGCGCACAACCGAACCCCAGTGGCTTGCGCCAGGCCGCAACCCGGAGTGACGCGTCGCTGCGCCGGTTCTCCCCGGTCCATCGCTCGCAAGGGACAACGAGGCTTGCCAGTCGCGATTTTTTCGTCAAAGCTGTAACTCGTGGCCAAGCAAGGCGCCGGATGGAAGCAACCGTGCATGCGACAAGGATCAGGAACGGCGGACACGCCTGTCTCGCCCCGTCCGGGCCCGTCCGGCTTTGGTCTCTGGCGCGTTGGCCTGGCGCTAGGGTTGCTGCTGATCTCGTTGGTCTCTGGCGCCCCGCTCGCCAGCGCCTCGCCGGATGACGCGCTCCCGATGGCCGAATTCACCGACTTCGAAGCGCTCGACCGACCGGATAGCCCGAACAACTGGCTGGTTGCGCCGGCCTCCAAGCGGTCGACACTGAGCGCGGACGCCGAGGCCGACGTGTTCGACGTCTCCGCATCACGTTTGTCCGAACTGTGGCGTGAGATGGTACAGGGCCAGCCGCGCAGTCGTATCGCCGCCGTGTCGGAAGACGGCCTCCGGGTCGAGGCCGAGCAGCGCAGTGCGCTGTTCGGCTTCGTCGACAGGGTCAGCTTCGTTGCGATCCCGCTCGACACCGGGCGCTCCACTTTCATCGCCTACAGCCGATCGCAGCTCGGGTACTGGGATCTGGGCGTCAATCGCGGGCGCCTTAGCGACTGGATCGAGGCGTTACGCCGGGCGGTCGGGCAAGCCGCCACGCCAGGCGCCCGATCCGATCGTGGCGCACCCGGCTCACGGGCTTGAATCTGCTGCCATGCTGTCAATAATTCGTTCAGGCGGCGCGGGCTGCGCTGCGGGACCAGGATAACGATCAGGAGGAGGGAGCGATGGCGGAATCGATGGCAGAGATCATGAACCCGAGCAATGCGTCGGCCAGGGACCCGGACTTCCCGCATGCGCCGCGCGATTGGTCCCCCGCCGAGGCAGGGAAACTGGCCGGCGACGAGGGCTTGGAACTCGGCGCCGATCACTGGGAGGTCGTGCGTGCGCTGCAGCACTACTTCGCGCGGCACGACGAGGGGCGCGCGCTAAAGGTCCGTGCGCTGCATGACGCACTCGACGAGCACTTTCACGCGAAGGGCGGTATTCGTTACCTGTACGAGATCCTGCCCGGCGGACCGGTCGCGCAGGGATGCCGCCTGGCCGGGCTTAAGGCCCCGCCGGACGCCGCCGACCCGAGCTTCGGTAGCGTACAGTGATCCGAGGCCGCCGGCATCGCTCGCCGGCGGCCTCGGGTGCCGATCATCGCGCCGTATGCTGCTGCGGCACGGTTTCCCTGGCCCTTTCGATGGGCCAGGTGGGTCGGTGGGCCCGGCGGGGGGCGGCTACTTTGGCTGGCCCTTCATCAGCTCCTCGAGTACCCGGTCGAGCGAGAAACTGCCGGGCTTCTGCCGGGCCGGGTATTCGTTGAACGTCATCAGGAAATTCCGGACGATTGCTTGTGCCGGGACCAACACGAACATGTGGTCGATAAACCAGGTGCTGTAGCCGATGCCCTCGTGCTGCGCCCGCTCAAACGGATCCTGCCGCAGGTTGGTCAGGACCGGAACACGCTCGGTCACGTACGGCTCGCTCCAGACCTCAAGACTGTGCGCACGCTGCGTGGTGAAATTCAGCTTCCAGTCTTCATAGCGAAGCGCAGAGACCGACCCATCGTCGGTAAAGTAGAAAAACTGCTTGCGTGGCCCTTTTTCCGCCTGCCCTGTGAAATAGGGCAGAAAATCGTAGCCGTCGAGATGGATTTTGTAGCTGCGCCCGTTTGCCTCGGTCCCCGCAAGCAGGCGCGCCTTGATGTCCGGATCACCCGCGGCCGCAAGCAGCGTGGGCAGCCAGTCGAGCTGTGAGATCATTGCATTCGAGATTCGCCCAGCCTCTATCTTGCCAGGCCAGCGCACGAGCATGGGTACCCGGAAACCACCTTCCCAGGTCGTGTTCTTCTCCCCCCTGAACGGGATCGTGCCGCCATCCGGCCAGGACATCACCTCGGCACCGTTGTCGGTGGAGTACATCACGATCGTATTGTCTGCAATACCGAGTTCGTCGAGCTTGTCCAGCAGCGCACCCACGTGCCCATCGTGCTCCACCATGCCGTCGGCATAGACCCCTTGACCGGTCACACCTTTGGACGATTCCTTCAGGTGCGTCCAGATGTGCATCCGGGTGGAGTTGAACCAGAGGAAGAACGGTTTGCCCGCCGCATGCGCACGCTCCATGAAATCGAGGCTCGCCGCGAGGAACTCTTCATCGACGGTCTCCATGCGCTGCTTGGTCAGCGGGCCGGTGTCTTCAATCTTGCCGTCGGCCGATGACTTGATCACGCCCCGTGGGCCGAATTGCTTCCGAAACTCGGGGTCCTTGGGGTAATCCGGGTGTTCCGGCTCCTGTTCTGCATTGAGATGGTAGAGATTGCCGAAGAACTCATCGAAGCCGTGGTTCGTGGGCAGGTGTGAATCAAGGTCCCCAAGGTGATTCTTTCCGAACTGGCCGGTCATGTAGCCATGATCTTTCAGCAGGACCGCGATCGTCGGATCCTCCACCATCAAGCCCTCCTTGGCTCCCGGCAGCCCCACTTTGAGCAGCCCGGTACGAAACGGGCTCTGGCCGGTGATGAAGGACGCACGCCCGGCCGTGCAACTGTTCTCGCCGTAGGCGTCGGTGAACAGCATCCCCTCCTTCGCGATGCGGTCGATGTT
>CBDTXT010000248.1:0-5070 GCA_965364465.1 uncultured Chromatiaceae bacterium | reverse complement strand
CCCTGACCGTAACCTCGGTCAAACCGAACCCCCGCACCCAGGTGCGGGGGTTTTTTTCGACATGCCATCGCTGCGCGGTCACATCTGTGAATCGTGAGGTGCGCTATCCTTTGCCGGCCAACCCACGCCGGAGACCCCTATGCACCGCACCCTGCTCAGCATTGTCCTGTTCACCGCCATTTCCGGCAACGCGCTGTGTGCCGAGCCTGAGACACCCGTCTACGATCGCGTGCATCTGAGCGCATCGGCCGAGGCCGACGTCGAAAGCGACCGGCTGGTCGTGATCATGTCGGCGCAGGCGGAGGGGCCCGATGCGGCAACCCCCGCCGATCGCGTGAACCAGACGATGGGATGGGCATTGAGCATGCTCAAGGACCGTCCCGAAGTGAAGGTGCAGACGCTCGGTTATCGCAGCGATGCGATCTACGATGGAGAGACGATACGCGGCTGGCGGGTCAGTCAGTCGCTGCGCATGCAGGGTCGCGACAGCCGGGTCCTGGGTGATCTGGTCGCGATGCTGCAGGGCCAGCTGCAGGTGACCTCGGTCGGCTATCAGGTCTCGGAGGAACTCCGCCGCGAACGAATGCGGGGGCTGACCAAAGTGGCGCTGGAGCGCTTCCAGGGGCGCGCCCGGCACATTGCGGAAACATTGGGCCGCGCCGACTACCGCCTGGTCAGTATCAGGATCCACGACGGCCGACAGGTCCCGATGCAGATGGCGCGCGGGGTCCTTGCGGATGCGAGCCCGGCGGTCGCCCAAGCCCGGCTGGAACCAGGCACCCAGCAGTTGAGCGTGTCGGTCAGCGGCGAGATCGAACTGACGGCGGATTGAGCCGGAGCGGGACCGCGCGGCCCGTCAGATGATCCCCATCTCGCGATTCAGCTGGGCCAGGCGTGCGGTGATCCGCGCGGGGCCGGCACCGACCGCGTCCGGCGACAGCGCATGCCGGTCGAGGAACTGCTGCACCTCGTCTTGCAGCTGAACCAGCTGGCCGCGATCGAAAAGCTGCAGTGCCGCATCGAGATCTTCGCGTTCGGCGGAAAGCAGGCTTGGCACCAACTCGTCTGCCGGTATCGTGGTATCGGGATGCAGCAGGTCGGCGACCAGCGGGCTGTGCAGCAATGCGAAGTGCGCGTCGCGTGCGATCCTTTCCTGCGCCAGTTCCTGCTGCGCGTGCGGATCACCGGCGGCGCCCCGCTCGACGTTGCGCATAATCACCTCGAGCAGCTGCCTGATCGCGGCCTGGTTGCTGCGCTGGTCTTCCGCGAGCCCGGCCGAGGTCTCGTAGAGCCGATCCAGCGACTCCTTGATCTCGAGGATGACCTCACTGCCCTCGTTGGCCTGCAGCTCCACCGCGCGCTGCATCGTACGGCGCAGCTCGGCGAGGAAAGCGAGCAGTTCTACGTGGTCCAGGCGCTGCACCTCGAGCAGCGCGTCGTCGTCCCGTGTCTGCGGGCCACCCGGGAACAGCGGGTTGCCGAGCCTGCGCCGATAGTGACGCTCGTGCCGGCCGGGCAGTTGGCTGAAGGGTATCCTCATCTGAATCGGCCGAAAATACCTGGCGCCATGGGTGGCGGAGAAAGGCGTTCAGTATCCGCCACAGGCCGTCCCGTGGGCAAGCCGGCGACGCTGGCCGGCACCAGGGATCAGGACGAACAGCTCACCGCCAGGCGCCGCCCCCATGCCGGGGGCTCCTCGGCATAGGCGGCCATCGCGGGCTGCTCGTCGAAAGGCCGCGACAACAGCGCCAGCAGCCGTTCCAACTCGCTGTAATCGCCGCGTTCCGCATCCTCGATTGCGCGTTGGGCCAGGTAGTTACGCAGCACGTAGCGCGGATTCACCGCCCGCATCGCCGCGCCGCGCGCCGCATCCTCGCTGCGCTCGAATCGCAGCCGCTCACGATAATCCGCTGCCCAGGCATCGAAACCGGCCCGATCCGTGAAACGATCACGCAACGGCACGACCGACGACGGATCGGCGGGCCTGAACCGGGCCAGGTCGCGAAACAGGTTGGTATAGTCCACCGCGCTGCCCTCCATCAACTCGAGCAGCCGGGCCGCGAGCGCATGGTCTCCCGCGTGGGCCTCACGCAGCCCGAGTTTGGCGCGCATGCCGCGCTCAAAGGTCTGGATCAACTCGGGTTCGTAACCGGCCAGCAGTTCCCTGGCGCGTTCCGCTGCCGCCTCGCCACCGTCCGGGTGCAGCAGCGGCAGCATCGCCTGGGCCAGGCAGGTCAGGTTCCAGAGACCGATTGACGGCTGCCGGTCGAACGCGTAGCGGCCGCGGTGGTCGGAGTGGTTGCAGACATACCCGGGGTCGTAGGACTCCATGAAGCCGAACGGGCCGTAATCCAGCGTCAGCCCGAGAATGGACATATTGTCGGTGTTCATCACGCCGTGAGCGAAGCCGACCAGTTGCCACTGCGCAATCAGGCGCGCGGTACGCTGCACCACCTCGACGAGCAGCGCAGCATAGGGATCGGCTTGGTCACGCAATGCAGGGTAGTCGTGATCTATCACATAGTCGGCGAGGCGCCGCAGATGCGGGTACTGCTGACGGTAGAAGAACACCTCGAACGACCCGAAGCGCACATGACTCGACGCCATGCGTACCAGCAGTGCACCGGATTCGATGCGTTCACGATAGACTTCTTCTGTGCTGCCCAGCATGCAGAGCGCACGCGTCGTGGGTATCCCCAGCGCGTGCATCGCCTCGGAGCACAGGTATTCGCGGATCGTCGAGCGCAACACGGCGCGGCCATCGCCGTCGCGCGAGTAGGGCGTCAGACCCGCCCCCTTGAGCTGGAGTTCCCAGCGCGCCCCCTGCCCGCTCAACACCTCGCCGAGGATTATCGCGCGCCCGTCACCCAGCTGCGGCACGAAGTGCCCGAACTGGTGCCCCGCATAGCACATGGCAATCGGATCGCCGCCCGGTAGCAGCGTGTGGCCGCCAAGCAAGCGGGACACGGAAGGGCCCCGCAGGCTGCCCGGCGTCAGGTCGAGCAGCGCAGCGGCGCCCGGACTGACGCTGATCGTGTGCGCCCCGGCGAGCGGCGTCGGCCGGACCCTGGAGTGAAAACCGGCGGGAAGCTGCGCGAAACTGTTGTCGAACTTAAGATCGACGAGGCTCTTCATCCTGTCATGGTGTGCACGGCCGGACGCGCTATCAACCCGCGGCGTCCGCGGTATTCGTCGGGCCGCCAAACACGCTCAGGACAGCTCACCGGGCAGCGGTACAGCAAGTCGATGGTAGAGCGCGTCGAGGTCGCGCCGCACGACGCCCGGCAGCGCAGGACCGCGGCGGCTCAGGTCGCCCACCAGGCCGGCTGCCAGATCGGCAGAGCGACGGCTGCCGTCTGCCAGCACGATCTCGACGCTGGACCGGCCGTCCAGGCACAGTTCCAGCACGTAAACGGCCTCACCGCCGATCATCGCGGGCAACATCAGCGCGAAGCCATCACAATGGAAACGGCCGTGCAGCAGGTAGCGGCCGAAGACCAGGAAACGGGGATGATCCCGGTCGCCGCGAAGACCGGCCGCGACCGCAAACCGCGGCGCGTCCGCGCGCAGTCCGATCAGCAGCGTCTTCCCATCGTCACCCGCGTGCAGCCTGGCCCGCAGATAGTCGATCAGGTGTTCCGCGAGCACCAGCCGCGACTCAGCGGAACACGGGCACCGGCGTGACCAGGAACCAGGTCTCGCCGTCATCGTCACTCTCCCAGACCTGCCGGTCAACCAGTTGCCGGACGACCTGCTGGTCGACCAGCACATAGTCGATCACCGCGGTCTGGGTATAGCGGGATGGGTCTTCCTCGTCGATCCTGCGCACCGGGCTGGACTCGTAGCTGGTCACCCGCACATTGTCGAGACCCGGCGGGACGTCGACCTCCTCGCCCGCTTCGCGTTTCTTGAATATGTAAATGTTCTCCAGGTTGCCCCAGCGCACCATGTCATCGAACAGTTTCAGGTTTTCCGCCAGTGCGTTGGGTACGTCCGGGCCGTACATATTGGTCTGGCAGGCGGACAGGAACAGTAAAGCGAGCATCGGCAGTAGGCGCATGTCGGAGTTTCCCTCTGGATTGTGTGGCCGCATGGTAATGAGCGGCGCCGCCGCTGTCACCGCTCGCGGGCTGCTATCATTGCGCATCTCGATCAGGAGTCGGTCATGTCGGTAGGTGAGGATTCGGCGGCGCCAGCCGCCGGCGCGCCCGCGCTCTTGCGCGCGGTCACGGTAGGCGATACGCCGATCACGCTGTTGGGCACTGCCCACGTTTCGCGAAGCAGCGCCGAACAGGTGGCCGCAGAACTGGAGAGCCGGGCCTACCAGGCGGTGGCGATCGAGTTGTGCCCAAGCCGCTTCGACGCGTTGAATAACCCGGACCGGCTCGCCGAGCTGGATCTGATGCAGGTGATGCGCGAAGGCAAGGCCTCCATGGTGATGGCCAACCTGGCGATGGCGGCGTATCAGCAGCGCCTCGGTGAGCAATTGGACATCGAGCCCGGCGCCGAGATGCGGATGGCGGTCGACCAGGCGGAGAAACATGACCTGCCGGTCGTGCTGATAGACCGCGAAATCGGCGTCACGCTGAAGCGTACCGCCGGCAACCTCAGCTGGTGGCAACGCGCGGTGCTGTTCAGCGGGCTGGTGACCAGCCTGGTCTCGCGCGAAGAGGTCAGCGAGGAAGACATCGAACACCTCAAAGAGGGCGATGTCCTCGAGACCACCTTCGCCGAGTTCGCCCACGACCGTCAGGACCTGTACCAACCGCTGATCGCCGAACGTGATCGCTACATGGCGGCCAAGCTGCGCGAGACCGCTGCACAACACCCCGGGCGCCCGGTACTGGCGGTGGTCGGCGCCGGCCATCTGGACGGCATCTCGCGTCACCTAACGGACGACGACGATCCGGCGACGACGCTGCGGGAACTGGAGAGGCTGCCGGTCAAGGCGCGCTGGCCGAAGCTGATTCCCTGGCTGATCGTCGCGCTGGTGCTCACCGGGTTCTACCTGGGTTTCACCCGCAACCCCGACCTGGGATGGCAACTGGTGCGCGACTGGGTACTGATCAA